>NZ_JBMXYC010000077.1:0-7467 GCF_053996935.1 Candidatus Alkanophaga liquidiphilum | reverse complement strand
GATAGTATAAACAAGGAAGTGGCGGATTTCGTCAGGAAATGCTGGGAGATGGGAGTGGCGGAGATGGTATGCGGCGGCGACCTGCGAGGAATAAAAATGATGCAAAGTTCAACCCGAAGGCAAATGCGATGATTCATAACTTCTGGTCTTCTGCCTATCTATATAAGCGGATAAGCGAGAAGGCGGAAGAATACGGAATGGAAGTGAGGAGAGAAAACGAGCGTGGGACAAGTAGTGAATGCCCACGCTGCGGCGGCTCAAAACACGTAACAAAGAGAGGCAGACTGTTCAAATGCATGGAGTGCAAACTAGAGGCGCACAGAGACGCAGTAGGGTGCGTAAATATAGGGCTCGCTCAGGGGGAGAGACTCCCTGCGGGAGTCATTAACCGGGCGGTGGCTCGCCCTCTGCTCTCCGGGGCAGGAACCTCCGCCCTTTAGGGCGTGAGGATGTCAGAACTTCTGAACAGAGGGGCGAAAGTTTTATATAATAATGAATTTATATTCATTAAAGGGGAGAAGCGTGAGGGTCTGCGTGACAGCAACTTCGGATGATTTAGACGCACAGGTCGACCCGAGATTCGGGCGCTGCCAGTATTTCGTCGTAGTGGATACTGAAACCATGAAGTTCGAAGCCGTCCGTAACGAGAGCGCCGACGCCCCCGGCGGCGCCGGCATTCAAGCAGCTCAGACGGTAGCAAGCCTCGGCGTGGACGCCGTTATTACTGGTAACGTTGGACCAAATGCATTCCAAACGCTCTCAGCTGCAGGTATAAAGGTCTTCACAGGGGCGCACGGCACCGTCAAAAACGCCGTCGAAATGCTCAAACGCAACGAACTCGGCGAAGCAGGCAATGCGACCGTCACCGCTCACTTCGGTCTCGGCAGTGCGCCAACAACGCCGCCCGCAATGCCGCCGGCGCCGCCAATCCTCACTCCAGGATTTGGGGGCGGTGGGAAAGGGAGAGGTAGAGGAAAAGTGTGGCAAGCTACGGGCACGTTGGGGGCTAAACCATCGCACGGCGCCGCTCAGGAGTTGGCAAGGCGCATTGAGAAGCTTGAGGAGGACCTGAAAGAAGTTAAAGAAATGCTTAAGAAGTTGAGGAGGTGATGCCATGCCCTTTGGAAGAGGTAGAGGCTGGTGGGGCGGCTGGCGTGGCAACCCATTCCCGTTCTGCAGGTGGTTCCCGTGGCTGCCACGCTGGTGGTGGACTGGAATTTACGGACCGATAACGCCGTGGACGCCGCTTTGGATGCCCGCATGGCAGTCGCCTTACTGGGCATACTACGGCGGGTGGTGGTGAATGGTAGGAAGAGCGAGAGGTATAGCCGGGGGAGTTGTAGGCATGGGCACAGGTAGGAGTAGAAGACGAGCGCGGCGAGGTGGCATGCGACCACGCTGCCGACACGGACGCCGCGTTTGGAGGGGATAACATGGCAGGAAGAGGCGCTGGCATGGGCGCTGGCGGTAGAGGCGCCGGCGGCGGAGGCAGAGGCGCCGGCGGCGGTCCAGGTCCTAGCGGCGAGTGCGAGTGCCCGAGCTGCGGGCATCGAGTCCCGCACCAGCGTGGCGTGCCGTGTCGGCAGATGACGTGCCCGAACTGCGGAACGCCCATGGTTAGGGCGTGGTAGGGCTTAAGTGGAACGTTCTGAATGCTGCGTTAAACGGAAAGGAGGTGATGGAGGATGGGATATGGATGGAGATGGATGTTCAGGCTGACGGGACTACCGGGCTGGCTGCGCTTCGGCTTCTCGCCGGGGTGGCTCGGGAGAAGCCCAACGGGGCTACCGCCTGCTGCGAGCTACCTCATGCAGACGGGGCAACTGCCGCAGTTCCTTTCTTATCTGCAAACGCAGCAACCCTCAGCGCCGATGCCACCTTGGGCAGCCCCGCCGATGGGCAAGGAGCAAGAGATAGAAATGCTGGAGGCGCAGGCGAAAGCCCTCGAAGAAGCGCTCTCGCAAATAAAGAAGAGGCTTGAAGAGCTTCAAAAGTAGGATATCATGTTTTATTTTTCCCTTCCTTTTTATTTTCAGGGTGAAGCCTGTGAACGACGAGCTCGAGGGGATCCGTAAGAGGAAAATGCAAGAGCTTATAGCAAAAGTTTCCCGTTCGAAGCTTAAAGTTGCAGTTCCCACCTATGCAGGCGGGCTCAATGACAGCATCTGCGAGCACTTCGGCAGGGCGCCGACGTTTACCATTGTGGATTTAGAGACGGGCGACGTGGAGGTCCTGCAAAACTACAGCGAGCACTTCGGCGGCTCTAAACTACCCCCAGAGCTTCTCTCGGAAAAAGGTGTCTCTGTAGTTCTCTGCCGCGGGTTGGGTCCGAGGGCGTTGGCGATGTTCCAGCAGTTCGGCATCGAAGTTTACGTGGGCGCTAGCGGCACCGTCAGCGATGCTTTGCGAGAATTCCAAGCTGGAATTCTCAGAGAAGCTTCTGAGAAGGATATCTGCAGGGAACACAGGCACAGCTTCTTCTAATACGTCTAACCGATGATAATCTCGGTGGCGAGCGGGAAGGGAGGCACTGGCAAGACGACGGTCGCTGTCAATCTCGCGCTCTCGCTCTCCTTAGCCGGCAAAAGCGTAGCATTGCTCGACTGCGACGTCGAGGAGCCGAACGCCGCTTTGTTTCTAAAGCCCGAAATAACCGAGGCGGAAAAGGTCTGCATAAAAACGCCAAAGATTTTAAAAGAGCGCTGCGACTTCTGTGGAGTCTGTTCGAAGTTTTGCGAGTTCAATGCGCTCTTCGTGGTGCGTCCCGTGCCCGAACGCAATGTGGAAGGCGATGTTCTCGTCTTCCCGCAACTCTGCCACGGCTGCGGCGGCTGCGCCCTCGCCTGCGAGCGAAACGCAATAATCGAGGAGGACAGACCCGTGGGCATCGTGAAGAAGGGCTTCGCTCACGTCGATGGCGGAGAGATCTTCGTTGCTTACGGCGAACTTAACGTCGGCGAGCCGATGCCCGTGCCCGTCGTCAAAGCCGTGCGTAAAGCGATAAGCATCCAGCACGTTGTAACCATCGTGGACGCCCCACCGGGCACGTCCTGCCCAGTGATATTCTCGGTTTATGGCAGCGACTTCTGCATCCTGGTCACGGAGCCGACTCCCTTCGGCTTATACGACTTAAAGCTTGCTGTGGAGACGCTTAAAAAGCTGAAAACTCCCTTTGCTGTCGTTTTGAATAAAAGCGGCGAGGGGGACGAGATGATACAGGAATTCTGCACGCAGGAAGGCATAAAAATCTTGATGAAAATCCCGCTCGCCACCGAAATCGCAAAACTGTATTCAAAGGGCATACCTTTCGTCTTAATGCTTGAAAATTGGAAGGAAAGGTTTTGGAAGCTATATGAGCGAGTGTTGAGTTGCTTAAGCGATAAATAGCGGTTAGGCTGACTTCAAAAATGATGATACGGCTATATTTGGTCCGGCATGGAGAGGCAAAGAGTGCGGCGGAGGACCCTGCTCGCCCCCTGACCAACAGCGGGAAGCTCAGAGCGGTGCAGACTGCGGAACTCATGGCAGAGGCGCTCATGCCTTTAGCTGAGCCAAAAGTATGGGCTGAAAGGCTGCGAGACTCCTCCTCACCGGCAGGGACGACGTGAAGCCTGTAAAATTTAGGATGGCGGGAGTTGTCTGCCTAGAAAAGAGTAAGAAGGGAAAGGGGTCGCTGTTGTGGGCGATGCCTCCCGAACTCGTCTGACGTCGTTCCGCATAGTCAGGTCCGTATTCAGCTCTGAGGAAGCGTAAAGTCTTCGGGGCGGACGTAGCAGAAGCCATTCTTAAGGGCAACTTCTCTATCGCTTGGACGATCTGCGACGTAGAATGCCAGCTTTGGCTTATATTCCTCCATGACTTTTCTCAAGTTCTCATCCTTGTGCGGGTCTCCATCGTAGTAAAAGTCCAAGCTGTGCACGCGCTTCTGAACTTTCTCATAGGCGCCGACGATGCCGACGACGAAGTTCTCGGCCTTGAGCGCTCGCAAAGATTTAAGCCTGACCGGTCCTCGAGGGTCGCCGCACTCAAGTGTCCCGTCAACGTCAAAAACTAACATAACGCCCATTAAATGTTAATGCGCAAACTCTATATTAACGATGGCGATG
Source organism: Candidatus Alkanophaga liquidiphilum (assembly GCF_053996935.1). Classification (NCBI taxonomy): domain Archaea; kingdom Methanobacteriati; phylum Methanobacteriota; class Methanomicrobia; order Candidatus Alkanophagales; genus Candidatus Alkanophaga; species Candidatus Alkanophaga liquidiphilum. Next base: position 3,361 of record NZ_JBMXYC010000077.1, on the reverse strand, counting down.
CGACGGTTTACCGTCCTGATAGTCGGTCTAAAAGCGGAGGACGCCGGGAAGACGACGCTGGCGAGGGCTTTACTACGATATTTAAGAGAGGGAGGGGTGGATGCCTGTGGTTTTAAACCAAAAGCAGGGAATAACGTTTGGTATGACTTTGATGTCGTCTACGAATCTCTCTCACAAGGACGACTCTACGGCAAGGATGCAAAGCTGCTGCGGGAGGCGTCCGAAACAGAGCTGCCGGAGGAGGTCATAAACCCCATCCATAGGCTCTGGGCGGAATGTTATCCCTCACTTGAAATTCCAGACTTCATCGCCGATCGGATAACCATACACCGCCGCATTATAATCGTGCTGAACGCACTCATGCCGGTCGAGCCGGAGGTCGAGGAGTTGCTGGAGCGGCTCTGCCGCCGTGCCTCGCAGACGTTCAAAGTCGCACGGCTGAAGGAGCTGAACGCCCTCGCTGCGAAATACGAGAGTGCAATGGAATCCGCATACAAGGAAATCGCAAAACGACATGAAGCCATCGTTGTGGAGAGCTACTGCGACGTCGCCCTTCCTTGGAAGAAGCTCAAGCCGGACCTCGTTTTGGGCGTGGAACCCTGGCGCATCTCAGCTTACGACGCCGAAAAATACGTGGCGGCTGTCGAGCTCGTCGGCAGCACGGAAGTGAGCACGGATAACGTATGCCCGCTGCTGAAGCCCGTTAAGCAGGCGAAAGTGCCACCCTCTCCCACGTCAAAGGTCGTAGAGTGCTTAAAAGGCGTGTTACGCCTCTTCTTTTGACCCTTTTCAATCTCGAACTCGACAAGAACCGCTGAGCATCAGTTTAGAGCGTAGTGATGCGAGACCTCCTCCGCAAACAAAGCAGAACTTTTATATACAGTAAATTTCAAATAATTTTGAAATGAATGCGATAGTCACGGTCTTCAGGGCGGGTGTGGATGAAACGCTCACCTACCTCAGCTACCACGTCCTCGGCTGCTTGGTGCCGGCGTTCTTCATCGCAGGCGGCATCGCCGTCCTCCTCTCCAAAGAGGCGATCATCAGGTACTTCGGGGCGTCCGCGAGACGCTGGCTCTCTTACAGCATAGCCTCCGTCTCGGGAACAATCCTCGCGGTCTGCAGCTGCACCGTCCTCCCGATGTTCGCCGGTCTTTACAAGCGTGGCGCCGGCATAGGACCTGCAACCGCCTTCCTCTACTCCGGACCTGCCATCAACGTGCTTGCGATCGTTCTGACGGCGAGAGTCCTCGGTCTTGATATCGGGGCGGCAAGAGCGTTCTTCGCGGTCGCCACTTCGGTCGGCGTCGGGCTTGCGATGGCGGCAATCTTCGAGCGTGACGTTAGCGTCCCGGCAACTGCCGCCGGCAGCGCTCGGGTGAGCTTACCTGCGGCGGAGCGGCGAGCGGAGGAAAAAGGCAAGCCGGCATGGGCGACGCTCACCTTCTTCGCAATCCTCGTCGCCATCCTGCTCGTCGGTGCTTCCACTATGATTCGCTGGACGGTGAAGCTCGCCGTCGTTTCACCACTAATCAGCGGACTTGTGGCTCTCCTCAAGCTTTATTACACGAGTGATGAGGTCAGGGAGTGGCTCTACGAGACTTGGTGGTTCTTCAGGACGATCTTCCCGATTTTGCTCTTAGGGACGTTCATCATCGGCATCATCGGGGGCGTTGCCGCCGTAGCTCAGGGCGTTGACCCGCTCACGCCGGTTGTTGTCGGCGGCAAAACTTTCAAGGAATATGAAGTGGCGATCGGAAAGCTCACGCAGAGGGTTTTTGGGGCGACGACGCCGCTCTCGTGCTTCATCGCCTCCGTCATCGGAGCCTTGCTCTACATGCCGACGCTGCTCGAAGTTCCGATAGTCGGCGACTTCTTCGGCTACCTCCAAGGCATGATGGCACCGGGTCCGGCGCTCGCCCTTCTGCTGGCAGGACCGTCGCTGAGCCTCCCGAACATGATCGTCATCTGGCGGACGATAGGGGCGAGGAGAGCCGCCGCCTACGTAGCGCTCGTAGTCGTGCTCTCGACGCTCCTCGGGCTGGTTTGGGGCGCCGTCGTGAAATGATGGGAAGGTGATGAATAAATGGCACACAGAAGAAGAAAAGTTGAAAGAGCTTTTAAGGACCTGGGGAGAGATACATGAATGTCGGCGACGCTTCGTCGAAATCCCCATGGAAACTTCTCGCGTCGTCGAAAACTGGAGGAAATGAAAGCGAGATGAATTTAAGCTGGAAGGTGATTGGAATGGTGAGGGTGCAAGTTTTTGGGACGGAGCCGCCGTGTGCGAAGTGCAAGGCGACGGAGAAGCTCGTCAGGAAGCTCGTTAAGAAGCTGGGGCTCGATGCGGAAGTCGAAAAGGTGAACGTGTTCTCAGAGGAGGCGGAGCGACTCGGCATCATGATGTCGCCCGCCGTCGTCATCAACGGAAAGCTCGTGAAGCATGGAGGCGTGCCGACGGAGAAGGAGCTGAGAGAGGCGTTAGAGGCGGTAGCTCGCTCATGAACGACGAGGCAGGCGTAAAGGGAAGGATAAGAACAATAATTCATTCCCTTGTCACTTTCAAGCATCTTTATTTTTCTACTCCTCTGGTGGAGTAAATAGCACCGTTTTTGTTTTATACTCCAAGTAGAAAACGCAAAGAGAAGGCTGCTAGTGTCGCTTAGCGTTCTGATGCTCGAATGTATTGTGGCATTACGTCCAAAGGGACGGCACGCCGTTGTGATTTGCGTCATCGTCCAAAATGTCACGGCTCGCAGCCTAAATCCATCAGGTCTTCAAGCAATGCGGGAGTTGCGTCCCGTTCGTGCAGTTCTTCGAGGAGATCTGACCTTAACGGTTAGGAGCTTGCAAAGGCGAGCAAAGGGCGACGCCGAGAGCATCGCCGGAGGACGAAGCTCACTCAGAACGCACCGGGATGGGGCCCTCGTGGCTCTAATCGTCGTCATCCAACAACAGAGGAAGGCTGCCAAGATCAAATATCGGCAACGGACTGGGGGCGGCGGTTGGGGAGTTGTGACGTGATTGACGTCGGCTACCAAGGCTTGAGGGCGACCGTAATGTTTAAAATAACGTGGTGGATAAGTTATTGAGGTGCTGGGGTGATGGGAAGGATGGACAATTTCGCATATACTTCCATTAGGTGACATTTCTTATAATTGTAATCAAATTTGTTATTAGTAGAAGGAGGCGGTAACAATGGAAATGAAGGTGAAAGATTTAACGGTTGGAGAATTGAAATCTTTGATATCAGATACAATCAAAGAGAGTCTTGAAGATTTAATCGAGGATATAGTGGCACTTTCAAGTGAGGAGTATCTACGCTCAATTGAAGAAGCGAGAACTGATTATAAAAAGGGTA
>NZ_JBMXYC010000076.1:0-21849 GCF_053996935.1 Candidatus Alkanophaga liquidiphilum | reverse complement strand
TTTTTGGATTACACTTGATCCTTGTAATGTCATTTATAAATCTATCAGGACCGAATATTTCATCCATTATTATTTTTACATAATGACCTATTTTGCAATCAATATGAAGATAAATTGATCCATTATCGGCAAGTATTTCTTTTAATAAAATCAATCGTTCTCTAAGGAATTCCAGATATTCAGCACCACTTAAAGTGTCTTTGTAAGCAATTAAATCCTCATCACTTCTGCTAATGGTTGCTGTCCTATTGTTTCCTGCTTTAAATACTTGATTTGTAGAGAACGGTGGATCTATATATATCAATCGCACTTCTCCTTTAATTTGTGGATTCTTAAGTAATAACTTTAGTGCGATAAAGTTATCCCCAAATATTAACATATTTTTCCATCCATCTAATCTTGAATTGCCATAAGATTTTATTTCCTTCAAAGCGTATCCTTTAATAGGCTTATTCAGAATTTCGCTTTCTGACTTTTTCCCGTCATATTCTAGCTTTATCATCCATGAAACCTCCTGCGCAATGTCGCACAACTCCGGTATATCCGGACTGTTCGGATATGCCCCTGGAAGATATGCGAACAGTTCGCATATACCTTGTCCTCTCTTTATCGCTCCTAACCATCAAATCTAAGTTCTAATTTTAAAATTTTCGTTGCGATGGGGTTCGACACGCTGCCGAGTTGCTATGGACGGGATTGCCGCACAGCTCCCCATTTTATCGGCTCGCACGACACACGCCGACGGCGAGCTTAAAGGAGCAAATGCAAACTTACTCTGATGTTCGACGTAATAGTCATTGGTCATTTAACCATAGACACGAACGTGCTGCCGTGGGGCACCGTTGAAAATGTCGTAGGCGGCGCCCCGACATACGCCGGAATGACGCTGACGGCGCTTAAAAAGAGCGTCGGCGTAGTGTCGAAGATTGGTGCTGACTTTAAAGAGCTTTCGTTTTACAGTAAACAGCGTATTGACACAGAGGGGGTTCGTGTCGAGGGCAAATGCACGACTCGATTCAGAAACATTTACGATGCTGGAGGGAATAGGCAGCAAGTTTGCGAGTGCGTGGCGCCCCGTATCACTTCAAAGGACATCCCCAAAGCCTACAAGGGCGCCCGTAGCTTTTACATATCGCCGATTGCTGACGAGGTGGACGTGGATATAGTCAAACGAGTTAAAAAGAGGGATAACATCGTGCTGCTCGACCCGCAAGGGCTGTTTAGGATGATAGGAAAGGGGGGAGAAGTGAAAATAGCCTTGCGTGAAGACTTTACTGACTTCTTGGAATATGTTGATATCATCAAGATAGGAAAAGATGAGGTTTTGGCGTTCAAAATGGAAGTTAAGGAAATATTATCGTGTTTGACCCGTGCGGGACCGGAGGTTGCCATCGTGACGCTCGGCGGCGAGGGGTGCATGTTCTTTGCGGAGAGCAAAGTGGAGAAGGTTGGGAGTCTAAAAGTGGATGTCAAAGACCCCACGGGTGCCGGTGATGTCTTTGGGGCGGCATTCTTAGCCAAATATTTGGAAACAGCGGACGTAGGGACGTCTGTGCGGTTCGCAACAGTGTCCGCAGGCTTGAAAATAAGATTTAAGGGACCAACGGGCTTCCCATCCGAGGAGGAAACGCTAAAAGAGCTGAGACGAGCGGATTTGTAGGCCACAGGCAGAGGGGCGAGGCGGTCAAGATTTTAAAAGTAAAAACTTAGCTATTTAGATGGTGCTGGTGAGGAAGGCGAGGGATGCAGACCTGCCGGAGGTCGTGCGAGTCTGGAAAATGAACATAAAGACGGCGAACACCGCCAGCGACATTGCCTTTCTGTTTCGTCGGTTCAAAAGGTATTTTTTCGTTGCGGAGGCAGGTGAGGATGGCAGAATCGTAGGCTTCGTCGGTGGCTCGGTTCGCAGCGGGCACGGGCACATTTCAGGAATTGCCGTCGACAGAGAATTTAGGAACAGGGGCGTCGGGAGCCTTTTGATAGGAGCGGCGGAGCAGGAGTTTCGCCGGGAGGGCTTTGATAGGGTGACGCTTGAGGTGCGGGTGAGCAACGAGAATGCAATTCGCTTCTACGAGAAGCGGGGCTACCGCCGACTCTACACAATAAACGGGTATTATGCGGATGGTGAGAACGCTTACTTTTATGAGAAGCTTTTGGAAAAATGAGGTTCGACGCGAAGAAGGTTTTAGAAGAGGCGGAGAAGGATTTTGAGCGGGCTTGGCTTGAAGGCAAGAAATACATTTCGGCGAGACCTCCCAACGAGCGTTTTCCGAGGACGCTACCGCAGTTGGGCAAGCCACACCCCGTCTTCGAGCTTGTGCAGCGGCTGCGAGAAGCTTACCTGCGGCTCGGCTTTGAAGAAGTCATAAACCCAATAATAATCGAAGAGACACACGTCCACAAGCAGTTCGGGAAAGAGGCGTTTGTGGTCCTTGACCGCTGTTTCTACCTCGCGGGGCTGCCACATCCCGACATCGGAATGCCGAAGGAGCGCGTCGAAAGGATGGAAGCGCTTTTCAATAAAAAGCTTTCCGCAGACGAAATCGAAATGATAAAAAGAACGATGCACCGCTATAAAAAGGGTGAAATCGGCGGCGATGACCTTGTTTACGAGATTTCGAGGAGTGCGGGCGTCAGTGACGCCGCCGTGGCGAAGACGCTTGACGAGGTCTTCCCAGAGCTTAAAGAGCTTGCGCCGGAGGCTACGAGGAACACGCTACGCAGCCACATGACCTCTGGATGGTTCATCACGCTTTCCGAAGTCTGCAAGAGGAAGCCGCTGCCGATAAAGCTTTTCTCGGTGGACAGATGTTTTAGAAGGGAGCAGCGGGAGGGTCCGACGAGGTTGATGGCGTATCATTCGGCGTCGTGTGTGCTCTGCGACGAAGCTGTGAGCGTTGAGGACGGCAAGGAGGTAGCGTTCGGACTGCTCTCGCAACTTGGCTTCTCGGAGATGAAATTCAAGCCTGACGAGAAGCGTTCGAAGTATTACGTGCCGGATACGCAGACCGAAGTTTTTATTCGGCACGAAAAATTGGGCTGGGTCGAAGTGGCAACGTTCGGTATCTACTCGCCGACTGCCCTCGCCCATTATGACATTCCGTATCCGGTTATGAATTTAGGTCTCGGCGTAGAGCGACTCGCAATGGTGCTCCACGGCGAGGACGACGTTCGGGAGCTCGTGTATCCGCAGTTCTACAAGGAGTGGACGATGAGCGACTTAGAAATAGCGAAGCTGATAAAGATAGACAACACGCCGCTCACCGATGTGGGGAGAAGCATTGCGGAAAGTATCGTGCGAATTTGCGAGGAGAAAGGCAGGGAGAAGTCGCCGTGCGAGTTTTTGGCGTTTAAAGGCACGCTTTGCGGCGCTGACATCGAAGTCTCGGTGGTGGAGCCAGAGGAGAACACGCTGCTCTGCGGCCCTGCGTATCTGAACGAGTTTGTGGTCTGCGAAGGCTCAATTTTGGGCGTGCCGAGAGATGAAAAGTGGCGTCCTGTTTTCGAGAAGGGCATGCCCACGGGCATAAGATATGTGGACGGGTTTGCAGCGCTCGCTGCTCACGAAATCGAGAAGTTTTTGATGGCTGGTGGGAAGCGAGAAGAGGGAGAGGGACGGGAGTTAAGGGTGCGGGTGCGGATTGTGAAAAGCCCCTCAGACGTGAACGTAAGAGTTGACGACATCGCAATCCGCTATATCACAGCAAAGGGCAAGAAGATTGACGTCAGGGGTCCGGTGTTCACGACAGTGCGTTGCAAAATTCATTGGTAGTTTTAAAATGTGGACTCTAAACCGAAACTAATCAGGCCCTGAGAATTCAACTCGAAACTCGAAGTTTAACGATGTTAGGAAGCGGCAGAGGAATTTTTAAAACTCGTAGTAAAATAAAAGAATGAAAATCATTTAGTTAGCCTCTACAAGACGAGCAGAGTCATTATGAGCGCCGCAACGACGAGCGCTATGCTCGTGAATTCCGGCACCGGCGTCGCGGACCGGGGCGCACGGCGGCGTCAGGAAGGCATGAGCATGAGGACCACCTTCCCCGCTTGCATCTTAATGAAAAATGATTTAAATGATATAAGCAGAAACCCCTTACATGAAACTTGTTGTCGTGGGTTGTGGAATTGGAGGTGCGGAGGTAGTTGCAAACGTCAGGAAGCGTTTGCCGAAAAAAGAGCTTGAGATATGCGTGCTTGACCAAAGGGCTAATACGCAATGTAAAGCATTACACCCGCTCATCCTTAGCGGAAGGGCGACGCCGGAGGAGGCTTCTGGCGACTTGAAAAGGTTTGCAGAGGCGCATGACGCCGAGTTTATAAACGAGCGGGTTGAGGATGTGGACTTTGATGAGCGTCTTGTGAAAACTGAGAAGGGGAGGGAGGTCTCCTATGACCATCTCGTCCTTGCATTCGGCGCAGAGCCTGACTTCAGCGTTCCGGGAGCCGAAGGAGCTCATTCCATATACACACTTGAAGATGCCGTGAGAGCGAAGAATGCGCTTGACGCTCTTGATTTTTCAAAGGAGCGAGACGTCGTGGTCGTCGGCGCCGGGCTGACAGGTGTCGAGGTCGCAGGTGAGCTTAGCGATTTCTTCACACGAACGGGCAAGAAAGTTAAGGTTACGCTCGTCGAGAAAGAGAGCCGGATACTTCCCGAGCTGCCGGAGGAGGTTTCGAGCTTCGTCGCCAACATTCTCAAGGAGCGGGGCGTGGAAATGCTCACGAGCACGAAAGTTGCCGAAATAAGCGATACGGGGGTCGTGCTGGAAGATGGACGGATGCTGTCTTCGGACTTCACCCTCTGGGCAGGCGGCGTCAAGCCGCACAGCCTCATAAAAACTATTGCAAGAGTCAAAAGAGACCCCTATTTGGGGGAGATAGGCTTCCCGGTCACTGAGGACGGCTGGCTGCGGGTCGAGCCATTTTCAAGGCTAATGGGCATGACGAGTTTCGACGAGGTGGGGGAAGGCGAATACAAGGAATACATGGTGTTTGCGGTCGGCGACGCCGTGAAGTTTGAGGTTGTGGAGCCGGACTTTTTAGAGAGGGTTTCAATGAAGACCATGGACGAGGCGGAACGCCACGCAAAGACCGTCGCAAAGAACATAGCAACAGTGCTGAAGGGCTGGACCAAGCCGCTCCGCCACATATACATACCGAAAAACGCGACGGTCACGCCGAACGTGCTGATACCCATGGGCGAGAGGGAGGGCGTTGAGGTGCGCTGTGGCTCAGCAAAAAGAGTATCGCCACGGGAGATAAGAAGGAAAGTCAAAGTAAGGAAAGTCTCAGCGGAGAGGGTAAGGAAGGAAGTGGAAGGGGGGTTCAAAGCACTGTTTAAGGAGTAGTAGCGTGCGGCATGCTCTTATGCGGCGTTCTCAATAGTTAATTTTATAAGAGGGGATGTGAAACTAAAAAGCGCCCGTGGTCTAGTTGGCATGACGTCGCCTTGACGCGGCGGAGGTCCTGAGTTCGAATCTCAGCGGGCCCATCTGCGGCGGGGCGAATGCCCCCGCCTTTCCTAATTTTAATATGGAAACAAAGCATTTTCTAAGCCTATGAGCAAGATTGTCGAGGTCGTAAGCGGGGGGCTTTGCACGGCGTGTGGTGGCTGCGTGGGTGTTTGCCCCTACATCAAAAGCATCGAAGACAGAGTTGCGGTCATCGAGGACTGCGGCGTCGAGGGCGAGGGGCGCTGCTACTACTTCTGCCCCCGAACGTTTTTCGACGTTGACGAGATGAATGGGTTCGTTTTCGGAGGGCGACGCTCTGAGGAGGACGTGGTTCTTGGACGACACATTTCGGTGCTTGCGGCGAGGGCTAAGAGCGTAGCTATGAGAAAAAACGCTCAATACGGTGGTGTCGTCTCGACAATAATCTCGCACGCCCTTGAAACCGGCGAGATAGAAGCAGCGGTGCTGACAAGCGGCGGTGGGAGCTGTGGAGGCTATGACGGGGGCGGCGGTGAGCTGCTGCCCACGCCAGTTATTGCAAGGAGCAAAGGGGATGTGCTCTCGTGTGCGAAAACGAAGTATTTCATGGGGGCATCGCTTTCCGCCCTTAATAAGGCGTTAAAGGAAGGTTTTGAGAGCGTAGGTGTCGTGGGGACGCCGTGTCAAATCCAAGCTTTGAGGAAGATGCAAGCTTACGGCGACGCCGTGCAGAGCGGCGGCATTTACGAGAAAATTGACGCCTCTAAGAGCGTTAAGCTCGTCGTCGGGCTGTTTTGCATGTGGGCGCTTTCATACGATTTTCTTTGGTATTTGAGGAAACATGTTGAGCTGTCGGCAGTGAGGAAGCTTGATATACCCGTTGGTGGTTTCCTCGTCTTCGGCGAGGATTTCAGGAAAGAACTACCGCTGGAGGAGGTCAGGAGATACGTGAGGCACGCCTGCGACGTTTGCTACGATATGACGTCGGAGTTCGCGGATATCTCGGTCGGAGCGCTCGAGGGCGTGCCTGACTGGAACACTGTAATTCTAAGGACGAAGCTCGGTGAGCGGATTTTCAGAGAGGCGGAGAAGGCGGGCGTTTTAGAGGTTAAAGAGCTGGAGGTGGAGCGATTAGAGCATTTGCGGTGGGCGTCGCTGCGAAAGAAGGCGAAAGCGTGGCGACGGATGCATGAGTTTAAAGTTGAATTTTTGAGGATAAGCGAGCTTGAGAGGGGAATTGTTGAGGGATTTCCGTTGGAGGAGTGAGTGTGATGTCAATCACGCTGGACGCGCCCGGACGGGAAGTGCTGCTGATGGGGAACGAGGCGATAGCGAGAGGTGCCATCGAGGCAGGCGTGGCGTTCTGCTCCGCATACCCGGGAACGCCGTCGTCCGAGATTTTGGGTGTTCTTGCGGAGGCGGCGCCGAAGCTCGGCTTCTACGCAGAATGGTCAACGAATGAGATCGTAGCGATGGAAGCGGCAGCCGCCGCTGCGTTCTCAGGACTGCGGGCGATGTGCTCGATGAAATCACAGGGCTTGAGCGTTTGTGCAGACTTTCTGACGACGCTGAACCTCTCCGGGACGAAAGGCGGACTGGTCATCGTGGTCTGCGACGACCCTGCGGCGCTTTCGAGCGTGAACGAGATAGACACGAGGAGCTACGCTGAGATTGCGGACCTGCCGCTGTTTGAGCCTGCGACCGTCCAAGAGGCGAAGGACATGACGAAGTTCGCATTTGAACTCTCGGAAGAGCTTTGCGAGCCGTGCATCGTGCGCAGCGTCACCAGAATCTCGCACGGTCGTGGCAACGTGAGGCTCGGCGAAATAAGCAAGGAGCGACGGGCGGCGGAGCTCTCAGAACGTTTCATCACGGGACTTGCGACGAGCGCCGTGGAACGGCACGCTGGACTGCATGCGAAGCTGAGAGCGGCGGCTGAAAAGTTCGAAAGCTCGCCGTTTAACTTTTATTACGGTGATCCCAACGCCGCATTTCTGATAATAACATCGGGAGCAGGCTGGCTTTACTCGAAGGAAGCTTTTCAGATTTTAGGACTGGACGAGGGCTTTGGCATTCTGAAGCTGGGGACGACGCATCCTTTGCCAAGAAAGCTCGTGGCGTCGCATTTAAAGCATGCTGTTGAAATCATGGTGATCGAGGAGACCGACCCGTTCATAGAGCGTAAAGTGAAGGCGCTCGCCGTCGACCTCCACCTCGATATCTGCGTTTACGGCAGGGAATTAGGAAGCGAGCGTGCTTTTGCGGACGCCGTCGGCGAAATGAGCGTCGACGCCGTCATTGAGGCGTTGCAGCAGGTGAAAAAGCTAAGTGTAGCGGGTCTTCGGAACGCCGAGTATGAGAAAGAGGCAGAAGAGGCATTAAAGATTCTACCTAAGCGTGAGATAGCGTTCTGCCCGGGCTGCCCGCATCGTGCATCGCTCTTTGCGATAAAGACTGCGATAAAGCTCGACGGGCGGGATGTCCCAGTCTGCGGCGATATCGGCTGCTACACGCTTGGGATGTTTCGAACGGGCTTTTATCTTTCAAAAACGTCGCACTGCATGGGCGCCGCCATCGGACTCTCCTCAGGCTTTAGGGGTTTAAAGAAGCCAGTGATTGCGCTCGCTGGCGACTCCACGTTCTTCCACGCCTGCGTCCCGGGGCTGATAAACGCCAAATACAACAACGCAAACGTGCTTTACATCCTCCTCGACAACGGGGCGACGGCGATGACAGGCTTCCAACCGCACCCCGGCGTCGGCACGAACGCCATGGGCGAGCCGGCGCCCACCGTGCGTCTTGAGGAGGTTTGTAAGGGCATAGGCGTGCCGGTGCGTATCTGCGACCCATTTGACGTGGACGACGCCGTGAGGGCGGTTTACGAGCTGCTGCAACAGCAAGGTGGCACCCGAGTTCTCATCTTCAGGCACACTTGCGGAATCATTGAGACTAAACAGCGTGGCAAGAGGAAAGCTTACGTCGTCGAGGAAAAATGCATAGGAGAGGACTGCGGCTGCAACCGCTTTTGTTCCCGCGTGTTTAACTGTCCAGGCATCGTCTGGGACAAGGAGAAAGGGAAAGCGAGAATTGATGAAGTGGTGTGCACCGGCTGCGGCGTCTGCGCAAAGTTGTGCCCCGCCGGCGCAATAATCGTTGAGGAGGAGAGCTACACGGGTTAAACCGGGAATCACGGCGTTCGCCACTTAATGAGCGGAAATCTTCAGAAAACGTTCCGAGCGTATCTGAAGCTCAGCTTTGTCGGCAGAATACGGCAACACGAAGTTTATTATACGCTTGGTGGGTGTTCCACGAGGCTAATAAATTCGCTCAAGGTGGGATAAAGCCCTCGAAATCTCTCCAGGGCTTCTGAGCACATGCACGCCCATTGTAACGAGCGTTAAAACGTTTTTTGCATCCACTTTTCTGACTCGGATTTCAACGTCCTCTCCACCACGAATGGCGCCATGCGGGCATGCTGAGACGCATCGTCCGCAGCCGTCGCACCTCAACAAATCTATTTGTTCTGAAATCGCGTTTTGCGGGCAAACCTCTCTCGGCGAACAGTGCTCGCATTTCCACGCTTGACAAACTTCCCTGTTAACGATGTAAGGCATTTTCGAGCGGAGCACGCCCGTGCCGTCTTTAGAGCCGAAGATGAAGTCTGTCGGCACAACGAAGACGGGAATGCCGCCCTTCATCGCAAGCGAGACGGCGTTCGTAACAAGAGAGTCGGCGATGCCGTTCGCTATTTTCGCAACGGTGTTCGCCGTCGCGGGAGAAACGACGAGCGCTGCATACTTCCGCAGGAGAAACCTGCCTGCCTTTGGAAACGACGCTCCCTGCTCACTTTCGAGGAATATTTCTTCGAGGTAACCACCGCTCGAAATCCTTTTGAGCTGTGGGGAGAGTCCATACATTTTTAAAACCTCTTCGGCTGCCTTTGAGACGAGTGTCGTGATTTTAACGCCTTGCTCCCTCAGGTGTTTAAAAGCCTCGACGCTTTCCTTAAGGAAATGTCCTGCCCCGGTCACGCACCACGCAACGTTCATCAAAGCTTCTTAAGCATTACTAACAATTTTTCAAGTTTCCTCTTCCCCCGCCGCAGCACGAAGTTCGCACGCCCAAGCACGAAACGCAAAAAGTGCTCGTCGCAAAGGACTTCGCCGCCTACGCCAAGCGGCACGTCCATACGCTCCGTGCTTAGAATCTCAACAACCGTCTTATCGGCGGAGACGGATTTTATGCTGCTGTATTTGAAGCCTGCAGCGGCTGCTGCTTTTAAAATCCGCTCCGCGCTGCTTAAATCTCTGGCAGTTACGTGTATTATCGGTGGCTGCGCCAGTAGCCAAAGCTCTCCACGGTCCCTACCGCCAGCAACCCAAAATTTCAAAGCGTTTTGCAGCTCTTCAAAGCTGACGGGGCGATGCCACTTCGCAACGAACCTCGCCTCTTTTTTCGCTCCCGCCTCAGGCAAGCTTATCAAAACTATTCTGCCGGAGCAGCTGCTTGTCGTGTAATACTCCGCCCGCCTGTTAATCTCAGCGAGTATTTCTGTGATGTCCTCATCAACGACGCAGCCCGCCGCCAGCCTTTCCAAAGCTTTGCGTCTCGCATGCTCAAACACATTAATAATAAGGCAGTAACTAAGGTTGATGCCAACGGGCGGCGGCAGGCGGTTTGAGGTGATACCTGCAGTTGATATTAAAGGTGGGCGGTGCGTGCGGCTGCGGCATGGTTGCGAGGATGCTGTGATTTTCAAGAGCGACGACCCAGTGGCGGCGGCGAGGCGTTGGCTGGAAGCCGGCGCAGGACGGCTGCATGTCGTGGACCTTGACGGCGCCTTCCAGCACGGTAGGAACATTCCGATAATCCGGGAAATTGTAGAACTCGCCGCCACGTATTCAGCGAGGGTGCAGGTGGGCGGGGGCATCCGCAGCCGTGACGATGTTGCTTCTCTCTTGGGGATGGGAGTTGACAGAGTCATATTGGGAACCATAGCTATGAAGGACAGAGTTTTTTTGAAAAAGCTTGTTGGCGAATTTTCTGACGGAATCATGGTGGCGTTGGACGCTCTCGGCGGCGAGGTCGTCATCAGCGGTTGGAAGGAACGCACCGGACTCCGAGCAAGCGTCGTCGCCCGCGAGTTCGAAGCCTTAGGCGTTAAGAGCCTGCTGTTTACGAGCGTCGAAGCTGACGGCACACTTTCGGGTGTGAACGCCGCCGCTATCAAAGAAGTGGTGGACGCCGTTGATATTCCCGTGGTAGCGGCAGGCGGCGTTTCGAGCCTTGATGACATCCACAAGGTGAAAGAGACGGGCGCGAGCGGTGTCGTCATCGGCAGTGCGCTCTACATAGGGAAAATAAAACTTAAGGACGCACTGAGAGTATGCAGCTTGACCGATTAATTTGTGGGCGGGGGTTGCCGAGTCTGGAAAAGGCGCAGGGCTTAGGTGTTCGCATGCGGTCGTCCTTGCTACGGGCGAAGAGACCCTGTCCCGTAGGGGTCCGAGGGTTCAAATCCCTCCCCCCGCATTCAGCACTGCGAGCAGTGGCGCCTCAGGCTCGTGCTTCAGCGTCTCGTAAACCATGAACGTCTCAGTCCGCTCTACGGCGCCGAAGGCGTGCAAACTTTTTATGAACGCCGTAAGCTCCGCCTTGTCCCGAACGAGTAGCTCTACGAAGAAATCAAATCGTCCAAAGAGGAGATGGAGCTGCGTCACGCACCGGCACCGCTTAAGGAACTCAGTAAGCTCCTCTCTGAGGACTTTGTCGGGCTTTGCAATTATCAAGACGTAAGCCTTGAACGAGAGCCCCAGCTTCTCGGCGTCAAGACGCATCGAAAACTTCTTTATCAGCCCCCCTTCTAAGAGCCGCCGTATCCTGTTAAGGACGGTTTGGCGGCTGAGCCCGCACTGCCGCCCCAACTCCGAATACGACAACCGACCATCAGAGAGCAGCCCCTTCAATATGCATTTGTCATTCTCATCAAGCTCGATTCTCATCAAATGTCAAAAAGGGAAGAGAAACATTTATAAGTTGCGTGGCTCATGTCAATTGGGTGGGAAGAACGTTGAGCCTCTGGTTAATTGAGCAGGGTGGGCTGGTAAGATGGGAGCGTTAGAGTGGTTGAGGTCGAGGATTGAGAGGGGGGAGTGGCAGAAGCTGGCGCGGATTCCGAACAAGGAGGTGCATGAGTTCGTAGCGGCGAGCGTGAGGCTCTGCAACCCCGACGATGTTTTCATCTGCGGCGACACTCCCGACGAGGTTGCGCACATCAAGAACATGGCAATTGTTTCGGGCGAGGAGTCCGCCGCCCTCGCAACGCCCGGGCACACGTTCCATTTCGACGGCTACTTTGACCAAGGCAGGGACCGCCGAGTTACGAAGTTTCTCGTGCCGAAAGGCTACTCTTTCCCGCCGGAACTTAACCAAATAGACCGGGACGAGGGACTTGCCGAAATCTACGGGCTGCTCAAAGACTCCATGCGCGGGAAGACGATGATTGTTCGGTTTTTAACGCTAGGACCTCCGAACTCGCCCTTCACAATCCCGTGCATGGAATGCACGGATTCGTGGTATGTTGCGCACTCCGTGAGCCTGCTTTACCGGGAGGGCTACGAGCAGTTCCTAAAGCTGAAGGAGGGCGAGGAATTCTTCAAGACGCTGCACTCCGCCGGGCGGCTCGACGAGCGCAAAATCAGCGTGGACCACGACAAGAAACGCATTTACATCGACTATGTAACGAACACGGTTTACAGCGTCAACACGCAATACGCCGGGAACTCCGTCGGCTTCAAGAAGCTGGCGCTGCGGCTCGCCATCCGGAAGGCGCATCGGGAGGGCTGGCTGGCTGAACACTTCGCAATCGTGGGCATCCACAGCGTTAAAGGAAATAGGAAGACATACATGGCGTTTGCGCTGCCGAGCGGCTGTGGGAAGACCTCGACGGTCATGCTGCCGGGCGAGAGCGTGCTGTCGGATGACATCTCCTACGTGCGGAACATTGACGGCGTTTGCCGAGCTGTGAACGTCGAGGCAGGTATCCTTGGCATCCTCCAGGGCATAAAATCAGAAAGCGACCCCCTACTCTACCGAGTGCTGACGAGTCCCAACGAAATAATCTTGTCTAATGTCTTGGTCAAAGACGCCCGAGTATATTGGCTGGACATGGGGGAGGAGCTGCCGACTGAGGGCGTGAACTACACAGGGAAATGGTGGAAAGGCAAAATCGGTCCGGACGGAAAAGAGGTCCCGCCGGCGCACAAGAACGCACGTTACACAATCTCGCTCAAGGCGTTGCCGAACTGCGACGAAGAGCTGGAGAACCCGATGGGCGTCGAGCTCGGCGGCATGGCATTCGGCGGCAGGGATTACAGGGCTTACGTGCCGGTGCAGGAAAGCTTCGACTGGACGCACGGCGTCGTCGTTTACGGCGCCGCCCTCGAAACCGAGACGACCTTCACGATAACAGAGGCGGAGGGGAAATACGAGATAAACGTGATGAGCATCCAGGACTTCCTGTCCATACCGCTCAGGCAATACGTGAAGAACTACATCGAGTTCGGGAGGCGGCTCAAGAAGCGTCCGCTGGTCTTCGGCGTGAATTACTTCCTGAAGGACTTGGAGACCGGCGAGTTCCTCAACCACCCGAGGGACAAGCACGTGTGGGTGAAGTGGATGGAGCTTCGGATTCACGGCGACGTTGACGCCCTCAAAGCCCCGACGGGTCGCATACCGTGCTACGAAGATTTGGAAGAGCTCTTCGAGCAGGTTTTAGGCAAGAAATACCCGAAGGACGCTTGGGTCAAGCAGTTCACAATCAGAGTTGAGGAAAACTTGAAGAAAGTAGAGCGGGTGGAGGCGTTCTGGAAGAAGGTCTCAGACGCCCCTGAAGAGGTGTTCGAGGTGCTCGAAGCCCAGCGGAAGCGGCTGCTCGACGCCGAAAGAAAATTCGGAAAATACGTCTCGCCGGAGGCTTTTGCGTGATTTTTGATTTTTGCAGCTCAGAGGGGGCGTCGCTCACGCATCTCACACACTTTCGACATTTTTCCCCTCCAGCTTAACCCCCTCGGCGCCGGCTTTCGTCGAGAATACCGAAGTTGCGCCAGCGGCGCGCATCACCGCTGCTATCCGGAACTTCGCAGCTTCATCTCCCTGCGGCGGGAGCGCAATCACGCAGCCAACGCCCCCAAAAGCCTCGCTGCTGCCGGCGCCCGTAACCTTAGCGCCGAGCGCTCCGTTTTCTTGCGCCGCCTTCGCTATGTTTGCAAGCCGTCGAGGAACCACACCCATTGCGTCCAGCAGCCCGTGGTTCACGTTCATGAGCTCACCGACACTCTTAAAATCGTTTTTTCGCAGAGCCTTTACAGCCTCTTCGGATATTTCGCCCACAACTTCGAAAATCTTGTCAAAGACTTTGAATTCCTCCTTACGTCTGCGAACGCCCTCTACAAGCTCTTTGGTCTTAAAGCTCAAATTTCCGGCTACGCCATGCGGCACGCAACTCACGCAGCCGATAAGCAGCTCGAAGGGTTTAAGGCTGAGTTTTTCCACGTTTCCGTTTCTGATGACGACGAAGCCGCCGAACGTCGAAATAGCGGTGTCGGTGGGTGACGCTGCGCCCTGCACCCGCTTTTCAACCTCATGGGCGAGCGCCCGCAGTTCATCGAGCGAAATCTCAAGGCGGCTGCACGAGAACAATGCTGCAAGCACCGCAACACAAACAGCGGCTGAGGAGCCCAAACCGGCAGAAGGTAGAATTTCGGAAAATATCTCAAGTTCTACGCCGTTACAATGAGCGTTACAATGCTCCCTAAAGATAGAAACACACTCCTCAACGTATTTTAACCCTTCTCGTCCCTGCGCCTCGCTTGCGTAACTGTCGTCTTTGATGAGAACTTTCATACCGAAACTCGGGACGTCACGAGCGTTAATTAAGTAACCCGGCTCGCCCCTTGGTGTTGCGACGGCAAACGCCCTTTTCTCAATGGCGGTCGCCAGCGCTGTCTCCCCGTAAACAACAGCATGCTCGCCGAATAGTATCGTTTTTGCGGGCGCCGACGCCCTCACACTCCTCCTCGCACCGCCCCTCACACTCTTCGCACCGCCCTTCATACCTCTCGCCACGCCGCCGCTCATCACTTTTTATTAGCTGTGGAAACTTAGTTAAATGGTCGCCCCCAGCTTGTGCATAATCTGCAAGGGTGCAAACCTTTGCGGGAGGCGGACGTGCCCTTTACTCGCGGCTCTACGCCGCCGGGAGGCGGGAATAAGGCTTAAAAAGGAATTTTTCGGTCCTTCCATATCGGTATTCGTCGGACGGGTCGGCTATCCTCGTGTCAGAGTGGGACCGGTAGCTACAGTCGAAGAGTTCCAGCAAGCCACCCTCTTAGAGGACACAAAAGGCTTGTTCGGGCTCGAGCTTGAAGACATTTTAGAGTTGAGAAGCCTGACCTTGAGGGCGAACAAAAGCGAAAGTGTCTTTTCAAAAAAGAGATTCGTGAGCGACCTTCAAGAGATAGCCTTAGCCTCTAAGCCTGTTGACGTCGAACTTAATTTCACGAAAGAGCCTTCTTTCAGGATGCGTTTCTCGGACTTGCTCCAGCCCGTAGGTGCGACTGCGCCGCTCGAAAAGCTCAAAGTCGTGGAGAACCCTAAGATCCCAAGAGCGGTGGAGAAAGTAGTTTCCGACGACTTAAAGGCGACAGAAGCCGTCAGCGAGCTTTATGCTGCTGGACTCGACGTTCACAAAATTTCAACAATCCTCGCATCCGGCGCTCTTGGTGCAGAGTCGCCGAAGTCAAGGAAGAAGCTCGTGCCGACGAGGTGGAGCATCACAGCGACAGACGACATCGTCTTCAAGCATTTGATTCGAGACGTGCGTAAATGTCCACAAGTCAACGAGTTTCGTGTTTACGAGGCTTGTTACATGGACAATCATTTCGTCATTCTGCTCCGCCCATCAGCGTTCGAGTATGAAAACTTCGAGGCGTGGGCGCCGGGCTCTTCGTGGTATCCTGCTGACGAGTTTGAGGTTGAAGTCGAAGGGAGCGGTAATGAGGCGAAGTTCATGTCTGCAACGAAGGCGGCGGATGTTGCGGACACCGACGTCACGCAAATGCGACGCAAGGCAAAGTCTTTAATCCTGCGTGAGTATGAAGGCTTCAAAGGCAGAAAAAATTACGCAGCACAAGAAGGCGGTGGTTACTATGCGGCAAGGCTCGCCGTCGTTGAGTTCCTGCACAACATTCGGCGGCAGGCAAGCGTTGTAGTCTTCAGGGAAGTTCACGAGGGCTACGTGCTCCCGCTGGGTGTCTGGGTCGTTAGGGAGACTGCTCGCCGCGCCTTCGAGCGTAAGCCTCAGGTCTTTGAAAGTGAAAAAGAAGCCCTTGAGTATGTGGATTCGAGGCTAAGGCTGGGGCTTAAGCCATTTGCAGAAAAAAGTTTGGTGTTGGGGCAGAAAAGGCTTAATTGCTTTCTACCGTCTTAATCTCCTTACTAACGCCCGTTCCTGCCGCCACGCATCACAACTTAACG
Organism: Candidatus Alkanophaga liquidiphilum; assembly: GCF_053996935.1. Lineage (NCBI taxonomy): Archaea > Methanobacteriati > Methanobacteriota > Methanomicrobia > Candidatus Alkanophagales > Candidatus Alkanophaga > Candidatus Alkanophaga liquidiphilum. The sequence continues at coordinate 5,881 of NZ_JBMXYC010000076.1, read as the reverse complement.
AGTTTTACGTCAAAAATCCCGTCAACAGTCTTAACTTTCTCGAGGACGTCCTCGCCCACCGGATTATCAACGTTAAGCACCATGACCGCTCGCCCTCCGATCTTTTCCCTGCCGACTTGCATTGCGGCGATGTTAATTCCGTGGTCGCCGAGGATGACACCGACCGGTCCTATGACTCTCGGCTTGTCGATGTAAGAGCAGATGAGCATGTAGCCCGAGGGCACGGCGTCCACTCGGTAGCCGTCAATCTTCACAATTCTCAGATCATTCTTTCCAAAGACCGTGCCTGCAACAGTCCTCTCCGCCTCATCGGTCTTCACGGTAATTCCGATGAGCGATGAAAAGTTTTCAGCGTCTTCTGTCTTAGTCTCCGTCACCTTGATGCCCATTTTCCTCGCAATGAGCTGCGCATTCACGTAGTTGACGTCGGCGAACTGCGAAAGGAAACCCCTGAGCATTGCAATGCTGATGAGCCTCGTGTCCTTCGTTGCGATTTCGCCCTGATACGAGATGTTCACGCTTTCTATCCGCCCGGAAACAAGCTGTGCTGCAAGCCTTCCGAGACGTTCTGCAAGCGTTAGGAAGGGTTTTATGGCGTCGAGGATTTCCGCTGGCACGTAAACAAGGTTCACAGCATTCTTCACGGGCTCGCCCCGCAACGCTCGGCAAACTTCCTCGGCTATGACCACCGCAACGCCCCTCTGCGCCTCCTCGGTCGAGGCTCCGAGATGCGGCGTAACGATGATCTCTTCGAGCGTCAGCAACTCGCTATCCTTTGGCGGCTCCTGCTCGAAGACGTCAATAGCGGCGCCGGCGACCTTTCCGCTTTTTATGGCACGCACGAGGGCGGCTTCGTCAATTATCCCGCCACGAGCCGTGTTTATTATGCGGACGCTGTTTTTCATAATCTCAAATTCCTTGTCGCTAATCATGTGATACGTCTCGTCAGTCAGCGGGACGTGCACCGTTAAGAAATCAGCGATGCTGAGGACCTTGTCGAAGGGCAGCAGCGAGATACCAAGCTCTTTCGCTCGCTCTTGCGAGACGTAGGGGTCGTAAGCGACGACTTTCATGCCCAGGCCGAGTGCCAGCCTTGCGACCTCCGTGCCTATCCTGCCGAGCCCGATGATGCCGAGGGTCTTGCCACGAACCTCGACGCCCATGTATTTTCGGCGATTCCACTCCCCCGCCTTGAGCGACTTATCCGCCCGTGGTATTTTTCTCGAAAGGCTCAGAAGCAGCGCAATCGTGTGCTCCGCAGCCGAAATAGTATTTGCTTCCGGGGCGTTAACCACGAGCACGCCGTGTTCGGTGGCGGCGTCCACGTCTATGTTATCCACGCCGACACCCGCCCTGCCGATGACCCTCAACCTCGTTCCTGCCTCTATGATTTTACGGGTCACTTTCGTCCCGCTGCGAACGATGAGCGCGTCGTAGCTCTTGATCCTCTCCGCCAGCTCGTCCTCGCTGAGCTTGAGCGCAACATCCACCTTCGCAAACTCCTGCAGCTTCCTTAACCCCTCATCGGAAATCGAGTCCGCAACGAGTATCTTTGGCTTCCCTTGCTCGTTCGTGCCAGTCATCTCGACCACATTGCATTTAATGTGATTTTAAGGGTTAGCTCGTCGTCCGGCTCAGCAACCGGCATCGACCTCCTGCGCCGCATCACTAGCCTCCACTACGACCACCCTCCCGCAACCCCGCAGCTCAAGACGGACGCCGTCCATCAAACATCGCAACAAATTGGAAAATTAACAAACACGGCACCAAGTAGCTCACCGGTTAATGCTGGATGCGATTTCCTCTAATTTTCTCATGAACTGGTAAGCTTCCTTCGCGTACACCTCAAAGTCGCTTGGCTCTATCACTTCATCATAAAAATTCACGTGTAAGGTCTCCAAGAACAAGAACGATTTGTACAACTCTGGATTCTCCACCTCCTTGGATAAGGTCTTAACGAAATTTCTCAGACCTTTATGTCGCCCCAGCCTCTTGCCCGCCCTAGCCGCCACCGCCTTAACCTCTTGTGCTATCGCGCCCCAAAGAAGCTCAGAAGCCTTTCTAAACTCCCCTCGCCCCGCAAACTTCTCAGCATTGGTTAGGTATTTATCTCTGGTCTTAGCATAAATGTCAGTACTCAGGTCTTTCAAATTCCACCACCCTTCCTGTTTTGTCGTCTATTACGATCTTTACAATCTCTTTAAGGAGGGCGCCAACATCAAATTCCAGATGCCACCTGTCCTTATCTAAACGAACGCTGACCAGACGATGGGTATAGTAGCCAGCCTTCTCCTCTAAAAACCTCACAGCACGCTCAACAGCTTCCTCAGTGTCCATATCAACATGTTTAGAGAGGGGTTATAAAGCTTTCTCGCCGAAGATTAGTATGGGTGATTCGGTTGTTTTACGAGGCAATACTGGACGTCAAGGCGAGGGAAGTTATAGACTCGCGGGGAGACCCCACGGTCGAAGTTGATGTCATCACCGAAAGCGGTTTCGGGCGGGCGATAGTGCCGTCGGGCGCCTCCAAGGGCAGGAACGAGGCTCTGGAGCTGCGGGATGGGGACGAGCGTTTCGGCGGGAGAGGTGTGCTGAGAGCGGTTAAAAACGTGAACACCATCATAAAAAGCGAGATTGTGGGTATGAACGTGTTTAATCAGCGGGAAATCGACGAGACTTTGAAGAGCCTCGACGGCACGCCGAACAAGTCGAGCCTCGGCGCGAATGCAATACTCGGCGTCTCGCTTGCGGCGTGCAAGGCGGCTGCTGACGCCCTCGTCGTCCCCTTGTATCGATATTTGGGCGGAGTCGCCTCCTACACGCTGCCGACACCTATGATGAACGTGCTCAATGGCGGTCGTCATGCAGGGAACGAGCTGAGCCTCCAAGAGTTCCTGATCGTCCCGATGGGCGAAAGCTTTAAGGAAGCCTTGAGGATGGGCGTTGAGGTATACCATGAGCTAAAAAGGGTTTTGCGAGAGAAATACGGAGTGCTCGCGACGAACGTCGGCGACGAAGGTGGTTATGCGCCGCCGATGCGAGAGACGAGGGAGGCGCTCGACGCTCTGGTCGAGGCGATCGAGGCTGCGGGCTACGATGCCGGCGAGAAGGGCGCGAACGCCGTGAATTTGGGGTTGGATGCGGCGGCGTCTTCCTTCTACGATGAGCGTCGGAGCGTTTACACTGTAGACGGCACCGAAATGGATGAAGGCGAGCTTCTTGAGTTTTACGTCGAGCTCGTGAAGACCTACCCCATAATCTCGATAGAAGACCCGTTCTGGGAGGAGGCTTTTGAGGCTTTTGCAGAACTTACGAGGCGGCTGGACATCATCGTCGTGGGCGACGACCTCTTCGTGACGAACCCGCAGCGCATCGCCGAGGGCATAAAAATGGGGGCGGCGAACGCCCTACTTTTGAAGCTTAACCAAATAGGAACCGTTTCCGAGGCTTTAGAGGCTGCGAGGCTCGCCGCCGCAAACCGTTATAAGGTCGTGGTGAGCCACCGTTCCGGCGAGACCGAGGACACGAGCATCGCTGACCTCGCAGTAGCGCTGAGCGCCGAGCTGATAAAAACGGGAGCGCCCGCGAGGGGCGAACGCACCGCCAAGTACAACCAGCTGCTACGCATCGAAGAAGAACTCGGCGACGCCGCAAAATACGAGCCCGAAAGGCTGTTCCAGTGATAAAGGGGCATCGGATTACTCTCCACCACGCCTTGTTAGCAACTTCCGCAGCGGCGTCAAGTCTGCGGAGTAGAAGTGGATGTGGGTGTAGCCCGCAAGCGTATTGTGCGCGAGAGCGCCGTCGTAGCCGTCCTTTATCCCCTTGCCATCCACCCTGAAGGCGAACTTCACGTCGTCATCCGGCAGGGCGTAGCTGTAGTGGAACTCATGCCCTCTGAAGCTCCCTGCGAGGAACGGGTTTCGGGCGACGACCTCGCCACGCACGTAGCTCAGGGCTTTCAGCTTCCTCGTGAACACAACGTCGATGTCGAGAACGCCTGCCATCCTTTTAACCTTCCCATCGATCTCAATCCCCCTTGAGAGAAGCATTAGCCCGCCGCACTCCGCGTATATCGGCTTCTCTTCCAGTGCTTCCCTGCGGATGAAGCGTGCGAACCCGCTTAAGTTGTGAAGGTGGAGTTCGGGGTAGCCGCCGCCTATGTAGTAAAGGTCGCACTCCGCCGATGCCAAGGCATGCTCGCCCTTGAGCGGCGAGAAGAAGACAAGCTCCCCGAAGCGTGAGAGCGTCCGCAAGTTATCCCTGTAGTAGAAGGCAAAGGCTTCGTCGAAGGGGACGCCGATCCTCATACCGACCTCCGTGTCGCCGCCGTCGCCGTCTTCAGCCGAGGCTGAAAGTTCACCCCCAAATTCCATCTCTGACAGCTCAAGAATCCTCTCAATGTCGATGAACTCTTCCCCTATTTCCGCGAGGGCTCTCCAGTCCTCTCGCCGCTCCATCCCTAGGTGCAAGCCGAGATGCCTGCTCCCGATTTCCAATTCCTCCCTTTTCGGAAGTATGCCGAGAACGTCATGACCACGGGCGGAGAAGATGCGCCGGAGCTTCTCGTGGAATGCGGTGCCGCCGTTGAAAATCACGCCCACGACGTTTAGCTCACGATCGAAGTTCCTGTAGCCCTCATACATGGCTAAGGCGGACAGGGAAAGCCCTCCGGCATCGAGCACCAGAATAACGGGCAGCCCTAGGATTTTAGCAATATGAGCCGTAGAGGAGAGCGTGGTGAGCCTGTACCCGTCAAAAAGCCCCATCGCCCCCTCCATTATCCCGACGTCCTTTCCCCGCATCCACCGCGAAAACGACTTTTTGACGCCGGCTTCGCCCATCATGAAGGCATCAAGGTTGACAGCCCACCCGCAGAAGGAGTAGTGCGTCGGGTCTATGAAGTCCGGACCGACCTTGAACGGCTGCACCTCGTAGCCACGCCGCTTCAGAGCCGCAGCTATGCACATCGCGACGACGGTCTTCCCGACGCCGCTGTGCGTCCCGGCTACGACGAAGGCGTGCGTGCTCCGGGCACGAGACTCACGGGGCATGCCCACCCCTCCGCACGTCAGCTGCAGCACAATATCAACACCCCAAACCTATTTCACTTAAGTTGCCAAAAGACAAAAAAACTTTAAGTGAAACGGCGAACGTAAGAGCATGGGCTACTTCCCGAAGCTCAGGCTGAGAAGGCTCCGCCGCACCCCAAAGATAAGAAGCATGATTAGAGAGACGAGCATCTCGGCGAGTGACCTCATCTATCCAATCTTCATCGACGAGAACATCAAGGAGCGGCGGGAAATAAAGTCGATGCCGGCGCAGTTTCGAATCTCGCTCAATAATATTGCGGACGAGGTTAAAGAGGTGGTGGAGCTTGGCATTCCTGCAGTCATGCTCTTCGGCATACCTTCCCGCAAGGATGAGCGTGGAAGCTCTGCATATGCGGCGGGCGGCGTCGTCCAGACCGCGGTCCGCAGCATAAAAAAGGAGCTGGGCGATGACATCTGCGTGATAACGGACGTGTGCCTCTGCGAGTACACGACGCACGGGCACTGCGGCGTCGTCGACCCGAAGACCTGCAGGATAAAAAACGACGAGACCCTCGAACTGCTGGCGAGGGCGGCGGTGAGCCACGCAGAAGCCGGCGCAGACATCGTCGCTCCGTCGGCTATGATGGACGGGATGGTCGCCGCCATCAGGGATTCCTTGGACAGAGAGGGCTTCGAAGACGTTCTGATAATGTCGTACGCCGCGAAGTTCGCCTCCAGCTTCTATGCTCCGTTCAGAGAGGCAGCGGACTCCGCCCCGAGCTTCGGCGACCGCAGCACGTATCAAATGGACTTTGCGAACGCCCTCGAAGCGCTGAGAGAGGTCGAGC
>NZ_JBMXYC010000075.1:0-3084 GCF_053996935.1 Candidatus Alkanophaga liquidiphilum | reverse complement strand
GAGGAGCTGATTTCGGGGAAGGGGGTGGAGGTGCGGGCTATTGCGCACGGCACCGACTGCTACCCGCGGAGGAGCATCGAGACCGAAATCACGCTCGCCGACCTCAACCAAGCCGTCATGGTCAACCAGAGAAATGCTTACCAACGATACAGTGCGGCGACGAACTCGACCGACAGGACGCTTTACACGTACATGGGCACACTGCTCCCCAACTACGGGAACGCAACGTTCTGCGGCGCCGGGGCGCTCTCGCCCCTCTGTAACGACCCGGGGTATGAGACGATCGGCGTGGGCACGCGCATTCTCATCGGCGGCGCCCACGGGTACATCGTCGGTGAGGGCACCCAGCACGAACCTGTGAGCGGGCTCGGAACGCTGATGGTGCATGCTGACTTAAAAAACATGAACACCGGGCTCTTAAGAGCCGCGGTGTTTTACAAGTACGGTGTAACTCTTTACATAGGCATCGGCATCCCCATTCCAGTCCTGAATGAAAGGGTCGCCGCTAAGACCGGAGTGAGCGACGAGGACATAGTGACCGAGGTCATCGACTACGGAGTGCCCCGCAGGGACCGTCCAGTCTTAAGGAGGGTAACCTATGCTGAGTTAAAGTCTGGGAGCATAGAGATAGCGGGGAGGGAGGTGCCGACGTCGCCGCTCTCTAGCTTCTACATGGCGAGGCGGGTCGCGGAGGAGCTGAAGCGCCAGATAGAGCGCGGCGAGTTCCTGCTAACAGAACCGGTGGAAAGACTGCCTACGAAGACTGTCTTTAAGCCGATGAGGCAGAAAAGGGAGCGCCCACTTGTCAGGGACGTCATGTCAAAGCGTTTCGTCACGCTTACCGCAGAGAAAAGCGTGAAGGACGCCGCAAAGCTCATTGTCGAGAGTGGGGTGACGCACATACCGGTGGTGGACGCGGAGAACAAGCTGGTGGGCATCGTCACCGCCTGGGATGTCTCGAAGGCTGTGGCGCATAACCTGAAGAAGCTCGACAGCATCATGACGAAGAAAATGATAACAGCGTCCCTAGACGAGCCGATAGATTCTGTCGTGAGGAAGTTTGAGAGATATGACATTTCAGCGCTTCCAGTTGTGGACTCCTCGAAGAGGGTGCTTGGAATGATAACAAGCGATGACGTCAGCAAGCTTATGGGGGTGATAAGATGAAGCTTCTGCTGCGATTTCCGTCGCATTTGCACGAACGCCCGTATACCGCTGAGATCATCCTCGAAACCGGGGCAAAGATAAATATAGACAAGGCAAGAGTGGATGCCACGCACGCAGAAGTGGTTATCGACGTTCCGGACGACAAGGCGAGGCGGGTGGTCGAGCTTTTCAAGGAGCGAGGTGTAGAGGTAAGAATACTGAAGAAGTTGATCGTCTGGGATGAGATGCGATGCGTGCACTGCGGCGCTTGCATGTCCGTATGCCCGAGAGGAGCTTTCAAATTCGGCCCTGATTGGAGAGTTTCTCTTGACGAGAAGAAATGCGTGGGCTGTGGCGTGTGCGTGAACGCCTGCCCGCTTCGCGTTCTTTCCGTCGTCGAGGGAGCGGGGACATGAGAGCGCTAAGATATTTGAAAGCTGAGCTGCAGAGCAAGGGCGTGCGCTCTCCGGTTAGGGAGAGGATGCGGGGCGCAGGTCCCGCGGCGGGCGTGACGCTCGTATTAGGAGATACCGTCGCAAACGTCCCCGTAACGCCGCACGTCGCAGATAAGTCGCCATACAGCATAGAGCGGCAAGAAGGGAAGCTTTTCCTGAAACGTGGAGAAAACCTCGTTTTGGAGGTGGAAATCCCGTCCTCGAAGTTTTATGAGCTGAAGACGAGGGACGGAGTTCCTTATAAAAAAGTAGCATTGCTGCATGGTAAGGACTGTCTGGCGACGACGCTCATCCAGAAGCGTATCCACTGGAACGCTAAAAGATGCAAGTTTTGCGGCATCGAGCTTTCCTTGCAGAGCGGCGAGACCATAGAGAGGAAGACTCCTGAACAGCTTTTGGAGGTTGCGCTCGCCGCGAAGAAAGAGGGAGTGAAACACGTCACGATAACGACAGGAACGCCTCCGACGAGAGACAAGGGAATTCTCGCGGCTGCGGACGCTGCAAGGCTCCTGAAGGATGAGGCGAAGCTGGACATCCACGTGCAGTTCGAGCCGCCCTACGACCTGAGCCTTTTGGAAGATCTGAAAGCGAGGGGCGTGGACACCGTTGGGATCCACATAGAGTGCTTTGACAAGCGAGTCCTGTCGGAAGTCGCTCCTGCAAAAGCCGAGATGCACAACGCTTATATGAGGGTTTGGGAGGAAGCTGTTGGCATTTTCGGCGAGAATCAGGTGAGCAGCCACCTCATCGTCGGCATGGGCGAGAGCGACGAGTCCGTATTCGACGGGTGCAAGGTGCTTGCGGAGCTGGGAGTTTATCCGTTCGTCGTACCTTTCCGTCCAATCCCGGGCACCGACTTCGGGAAAAAGATGCCTCCGAGCTACGAACGTATGAGAACATTGTATGAGGAGGTCGCAACCATTCTGCGAGATGCGGGTCTTAGTTGGAGGAAGAATAAGGCGGGGTGCGTGCGCTGCCGTGCATGCTCTGCGCTCCCCGACTTCGAGGTGGGGCTATGAGGATCAAAATAAGACTTTTCGCCATGTTCAGAGAGCTTGTTGGCGCCAAGGAAATGGAGCTTCATTTAGAGGAAAGGAGCAGCATCTTCGATGCCCTGAGCAAGCTGCGTGAAATGTATGGAATTTGTAACGAACTCTTCAACGAACATGGGAAATTAAGGGATCACGTTCGGGTGCTGCGCAATGGGCGAGGCGAGGAACTCCGCTCCATGTTGAAAGACGGAGATGAAATAGCGATATTTCCGCCAGCGGTTGGCGGGTAGGTGAAAGGAAATGAGCTTGGAGACGCTCGTCAGGAAAATAGAGGAATTGCGTCGCAGGAAGAACGCAGTAATACTGGCGCACAATTATCAGCGTGCGGAGGTTCAGGACGTTGCGGATTTCGTCGGCGATTCGTTGGAGCTTGCACGGCGAGCGGCGGAGACGGACGCGGACGTCATCGTGTTTTGCGGCGTCGACTTCAT
>NZ_JBMXYC010000074.1:0-23810 GCF_053996935.1 Candidatus Alkanophaga liquidiphilum | reverse complement strand
AACCATTTAACTTCGAAGAATGGGAGATTTGTGGCTCTAAACTGATTAGAACAAAGAATGGAGAGTTCTACTTGCATGTGGTTGTTAAGAAGAAGGTTAAAATCAAGAGTGAATACTCATCCATCATAGCGATAGACATGGGAGCTCGTTGGGCTGGAGTGTCGGTGGCACTCCACCGCAGTAAGCCAAAGTTCTACGGTAAAAGAGTGAGGGAAGTTAGGGGAAAGTATTTCTGGCTTAGGAGAAAGCTTGGAATGGAGAAGAAGCTTAAAGCGATAAAGAAGATAGGGCACAAGGAAAGGAGAATCGTGAACGATGAACTCCACAAGATAGCGAAAGATATTGTTGATGAAGCTGAGAGGAACAATGCCATAATTGCAGTTGGTAGCTTGAACGGAGTTAGAAACAACAAGGGAAGGAAGGTGAACAGGAAGGTTAGCACAATGCCATTCTACCGCTTGAAGGAATACGTCAAGTACAAAGCCCTTGAGAGAGGGATTGCAGTGATAGAAGTTCCAGAGTTCAACACGTCGAAACAATGTTCAAGGTGTGGTTCAATGAATACAAAAAGACGGGGTGTTTTCATCTGCAAGGACTGCGGCTACCAGATTAATGCCGATGTAAATGGAGCTAAAAATATAATGAAACGAGCCATGGGCTACATGCTCACGGTAGGGGCTGCGGTGACCCAGCCCGACGGGGAGCGCAGGTTCGTCCTGCACACTCCCCTACCTCTTAAGCTTCACGGTGGAAGCCCCGACTCGGGGAGGAGGTCACTCGACGAAGAAGCTGCTTGAGGGGCTGAACATGCTGAAGGCAAACGTTGGCATCGGGATTAAGGGCGTTTGGAAAGGCTTCGGGCTGGAAGAGTAGCGGGCGGCGTGTGTGTGCATTCGGTGCGTGCTTATGCGTTTGCGGCTTTCCGTTGGCAAAGGCGGCTTGCGTTTTTTGATGCCGATTTTGGCGTGCTCTTTTGCGTTGAGGCTGTTTCTCTTCCCGCTCGATGGCTACTATATCGATATGAACGACTTCAAGATCTGGTTTCATGTCGCCGCTGAGCACCCGTTTTCGTTCTACGAGCGGACGTGGAGCGATTATCCTCCGTTTAACGTCTACGTTTTCTGGCTTTTCGGGAGCATCGCCGCCGCTTTGAACCTCTGGGGCTTGCCACACTTTGTGGTGAAGTTGCCCGCGAACATTTTCGACGTTGCGACTGCCGCCCTGATATTTGCGATGTTGCGGCGTTCCTCCGACGACGAACGGCTTGCTGTATTTGCGACTGCTGCCTATGCCTTTAACCCAGCAATTATTTTTGAGGCTGCGGTTTGGGGGCAGATGGATGCAATTTACACGTTCTTTGCTGTACTTTCGTTTTTTTTGGTGCTAAAGGGACGGCTTGAGCTCTCAGCGGCGAGCTTTGCTGTTGCAGTCCTCACGAAGCCGCAAAGCGTGGTCGCACTGCCGCCGCTGCTTATTTACGTTGCGAGACGCTTTTTCAGCGTGGCTCGAAGGCGGAAGTTTGTGTTGCGGCTGACACTTTCGGCGTTTGTTTTTGTTGCAGTATGTCTCTTGCTAGTCGTGCCGTTCGTGCCGCCGCACGGCAGCGGACGTCTCGCAGATCGCCTCGCAAACGTCCCTGAGTTTCTCAACGAGATTTACACGGAGGGCTACGAGTGCTACCCCTACACCTCAATAAACGCTTACAACATCTGGGCACTCTTCCTCGGGGGCTTTTGGAGGCCCGATGGTCAGAAGTTCCTGTGGCTCTCCTACAGGACTTACGGCGTTCTGATGTTCTGCATGCTTGTAGTCATTGTGCTTTTCTCGCTCTGGCGTCGACTTCCGAAGGATGAGGACGAAAAGCTTGCAGAAGTTGAAATTCTTGCATTTTCGACGTTTCTCATGTTTTTCTCATTTTTTATGACGATGACGAGGATGCATGAGCGGTATTTGTTCCCGGCGTTCGCGTTCCTTGCGCTCGCACTGTGGCGACGGGCGTCATGGGCGATTTATGCTGGGCTGACCGTTACTTTCTTTTTCAACTTATGTTATGTGCTGCGTGTTTTGAATGCGAAGAGCTTCATCCCTGACGGCGACCCCTCGCTCTTGATAATTCCGCTTCTGAATATTCTGCTTCTATTTTTCTCATTCCTTACGTTCGTGTGGCGTTCCGAGCCGCAGCTTTTTATAAAAGCTTCGAAAATAGGCGAACAATGAAGGTAAAGGACATCATGAGCAAGTCCGTCGTGACCGTCGGAGCGGATGCGAGCGCCGAAGCGGCGGCACGACTGATGCGAGATAGAAACGTGGGGAGTTTGGTGGTCATAGAGAAGGGCATGCCCGTCGGTATCGTAACGGAACGTGACTTAATAACAAAGGCTCTTGCTGAAAACAAGAAGCCAAGCGATGTTATTTTGAGGAATATCATGTCAGCTCCGCTTATTACCATAGATGCAGAGAAGTCCGTGAGCGAAGCTATCGAACTTATGAAAGAGAAAGGCGTGAGACGACTCCCCGTGCTCGAAGGCGGGAGGCAACTCGTCGGTATCGTCACGGTGAGAGAGCCCTTTGTGCGAAGGTTTTACCCCGAGAGGGCATGCGTGAGTGCGCCCTTACTTGAGGAGGTTGAGGATTTGCTCCTGACGGCGGAGCGTCTTCTTGGAAGGGTCGGCGAGGCGTTAAGCAGAGGAGCGCCACCAGATGAGTATTACAGGGAATATCTGGACGTCATCAGGGAAGCATACCGGGAGATGAAGGGACTTGTGGTAAGATATGACGACGATGAGGAGTTTTACAAGATTTTTAGGGGCGTCCGTGGGCTTTACGTGGAGAGCGAGCTTGGCGATTTCAAACTTAAGCGGGAGAGAGAAATATTGCGCAGAATTTTGGAGGATTTGAGGAAACTAATAACGAGGCGGCGGGCTGGGGAGGATTCATGAGCTGCGAATGGAACAAAAGGTGATAGCATGAAGGTTTTGGGCATTTGTGGAAGCCCTGTGAAGGGCGGAAATGTGGAGAATGTTTTGAGGACGGCGTTGGAAGCAGCGAGCGAAGAAGGCGCCGAAACGGAACTTGTGACGCTTGCAGGTAGGGAGATAAAAGGTTGCAAGCACTGCAACTGGTGTCTGCTCAAGCAGACCGCCGAGAAGTTCTGCTCGCAAGATGATGATATGAGAGAAATCTTCCCGAAGCTTGTGGCAGCCGATGCTTTAATTGTGGCGACGCCCGTATATTTCGCACGAATTTCAGGGCAGCTCGCAAACTTCATGGATAGAACTCGTGTGTTAGTTTTCGGCAAGGCTTATCGGCGGTGCATGAAGGATAAGGTCGGCGGCGCAATCGCCGTCGGCTGGCTGCGGCATGGTGGCATCGAAACCTCGCTCCTTAGCATTGGTTACTGGATGCTTGCGCTTGAGATGATACCGGTGAGCGTCCACGACACCGGAAACCTCTTTGGCGCTGGCGTTGTCTCCAGCTTGCACGGCGTCGGGAAATTTGACCCTGAAGATAGACTCCTTGCTTTAAAAGACGACTTCGGGCTGCGGGGCGCAAAAGCCGTGGCGAAGAGAGTCGTGGAGCTGACTAAAATCGTGAGGGCGGGCAAGGAGGCTTTAGGGCAGGATTAACGCTAAGCAGCAACCACAGCTCAAAGCATGGTGGTTAGGTCACGTTTGGGTCAAACGTCGTTCCACGAACCGCCCGCGTGTCTCTATTTCCCTCGCCCTTTTCAGCACCTCCTCGGCTTTTGGGAATGTCCTCTTGTATCCTCTTGCGAAAGCCTCTGAGAGCGTCTCGTGGTGTTCGTGCGTGCCGACGAGCGTCTGGAAGAAGACGTGGACGTCCACGCCACGAGCTTCGACGCTTCGTTCGTAGAACGCAAGCCCGAAGTCTATGAGGTAAAGCCTGCCATCATCGCTGAGAATCATGTTTGAGGTGGTAAGGTCGCCATGGACGATGCCGGCGTCGTGCAGCTTTCCGACCGTTTCGCCTATTCTTTCGCAGAGCTTGATGCGCTCCGGCAGCGGAAGCCGCTCCAAGACGTCCCTGACGACCTCGCCACGAACTCGTTCCATCGTAATTCTGAACTCAACGTCGTCAACGTCGAGGATTATCGGGGTAGGGACGCCTGCTTTCCGTGCGTCGGCGATGATTTTGGCTTCCATCCTCGTCCGCTCACGGCGGAGCCGCTCATCCAACTCTTTTATGCGGTAGCCTTTCGAGATGCGGGTTTTGAAGACTCTGTCGCTTCGAATCTCGACGACGGCTTCGGCACAACGCCTCAGCCCCGGGAGCTGTGCGGTGTCGGAGGTCATTTTCCTCAGGGTTGTTCAGTTTACTTAAGGTGTTTTTTGAGTTGAGGCAAGATTATTAATTAACGCAATGAGGAGAACGGGCTTGACAACGGCTTCACACAATACCAGTTGAGGCAAGATTATTAATTAACGCAATGCCAACTACCTTTGAGTAAAAGGGCTGTATGCGTACTGGACTGCGTGCCCCATGCAAGGAGGGGGACACATGACAATAGTACCCGCGTCATCCATTGCGCGTCAGTTTTGGTGCGAGATGCAAGTGGACCTTAGACGTAAGTATGGTGATGTTAGGACTCCAGAAATGAAGAGGGGTAGTGAGATTCATGAGAGTCTGCTCCTCGAAATTAGTGAAGTAATACCTGTGAGGGTCGAAACACCTGCAGATAAATTACATGTTATCGTCCATAACATCATAGTAGGGACAGAACAATATAAAAGAAAGGGAATAACTCGTGAACTCCCTGTCCTTTTTAAATTTGATCATGTATTTATTCTAGGCTTTATTGATGAAATAGCAAAAACGGAGAATGGAGGTATATACCTGACTCAAGTAGTAGAAACAAAGACGCGAATGACTAAGAGACATCCCTCTCCCTCACAGGTGTATTGTGACAAGATGCAAGGAATGATATACTGGTATGGATTGAGTTCAATGATAAGTAGAGGCATAAGCATAGAAGAAGTCTGCTCTGCTTTTGAAATTGACCCTAACAGGATATCTATAAGCGAGGAATACGCTATGAGCTTAGGAATTCCCAGTGCATTTCTTGAAGGTACATTTATTATGGATATCAAAACTGCACTCAAAGAGATTGCTAAATTGCCCAAGCTATCAAACAAGATAAAGTTGAAGTATATTTACCAGGGAACAGGCGAAGAAATTTACAGGGAGGAATATGAATTTAACCATAAGCTATTCGATCAAAAAATGAAATGGGCATTGGATTATTGGCTTGGAAGAAGAGATGCAGTTCCTGTGAGGAAAAATAGGTGGAAGTGCAAGTTTTGTAGTTATAAGAATGTATGCCCGGCTGTTAGATGAAAAGTCATTGGCGTTGCCATTCACCGTTAATTTAAGGCTAAATCACTAGTTGTGCAGTCGATCATCAAAATCTATTCCGATTGAATTTTTGCTTGCCATTCTTCTAAATGCATCCTTTTCCTTTTTTGTCTCCTAGTAAATAGGCATTTGTCGACTCGTAGTCATGAGGCTCTTTTTGCTTTTCTATGTGCTTTATTAAAAAATTGTTAAAGCCTTATAAGGTTCCCTCCACTAGAGGTTTGAGAGATGCGAATTGCATTAAAGCTCGCATATATCGGCACGAAGTATCATGGCTCCCAGACACAACCCGGCGTCCCGACGATTGAGGATGAGCTGTTCAGGGCGCTCAAAAGGCTGAACTTGTTCGAGGACAGACGAGCCGCTCGATATTCGGCGGCGGGACGCACCGACAGGGGCGTGCACGCGCTCTCACAGGTCGTCGCTTTCGACTTGCGGCGGGAGCTTTCCGAGGCGGAGCTCAAGATGCTTCCGAGGATGATAACAAGCATGTTGCCCGACGATATTTGGGTGCTAGCCGCCGCCGAAGTTCCCAACGACTTTAACGCCCGTAGGGATGCAACGCTCCGCCGCTACAAGTATTTTTTACTGAACGAGGGATTTGATGTAGAGAGGATGCAGGAGGCGGCGGAAGTCTTTTTGGGCAGACACGATTTCCGGAATTTTACGGTGAAGCCACAGGGCAACACTGTGCGTGAGGTCAAGAAAATAGAGATACACGAGCAAGGGCGCTTTTTGGTTATAGACATCGCTGCAAACGCCTTCGTGCACGGGATGATTCGAAAAATAGCGAGTGCGTTGAAGCGGGTGGGCTGGGGGAAGTGCGACGTTATGTGGCTGGAGAGACTTTTGCGGCTCGAAATCGAGGACAAAATAGAGTTGGCGCCGCCATTTGCGCTCGTGTTATGGGAAGTGCATTACGACAAGCACGCTTTGAGCTTCGAGCACGACGAATACGTGTGCGAGCGGGCGACGGCGTGGCTGAGTGAGGAAATTTTAAGACACTTAACGCTCTCAGGGGTTTTTGAGGAGTTTAGGCGCGAGTTTCTAGGAGAAGAGGGGTGAAAATGCAAGCTCTTAAACTGGAAATGAAGGAAAAGATGCCAGTCCGCCGAATTTACATGGACTATGCAGCGACGACGCCTGTTGCTCCTGAAGTTTTGGAGGAAATGCTTCCTTATTTCTCAGAGAGGTTCGGGAACGCTTCGAGCATCCACAGTTTCGGCAGAGAGGCTCGGCACGCCCTCGAAGATGCAAGAGAGAAAATAGCAAAAGGAATAAACGCCGACGCTTCGGAAATTTTTTTCACGTCCGGTGGCACGGAGTCCAACAACCTCGTGATTAAAGGCGCAGCTCTCGCCGCAAAGAAGCATGACAGCACAAAACGCCACATCATAACGAGCAGAATTGAACATCATGCGGTGCTCAGCCCCTGCGAGAACCTTGAGGCTTTGGGCTTCGAGGTCACCTACCTGCCGGTGGACGAATACGGGCTCGTGCGTTCCGAGGAACTTGAGGAAGCGATTCGTGGGGACACTTGCCTCATCTCAATAATGCACGCAAACAACGAGATTGGAACCATCGAGCCGATTGCGGAGCTTGCGGAGATTGCGGCGGAGCATGGCGTGCCCTTCCATACCGACGCCGTTCAAAGCGTCGGGAAAATTGAGGTTGACGTCCGCAAGCTGGGCGTGGACTTTTTATCTATCTCCTCGCATAAAATTTACGGACCAAAAGGCATCGGCGCCCTTTACGTCCGCAGGGACGCCTTTGATAAAATAGAGGCGATAATGCACGGTGGCGGGCACGAGCGGGGGCTGCGCTCCGGCACCGAGAACGTGGCTGCAGCGGTCGGCTTTGGGAAAGCGGTGGAGCTTGCCATTTATGGGCTGGAGGCTGAGAAGGAGAGGCTCACAAGGCTCAGGGACATGCTAATAAAAGGCATTTTCGAAATCGAAGACACAAGGCTCAACGGGCATCCGACGAAAAGGCTGCCAAACAACGCAAACTTCTGCTTCGCACGGCTCGACGGCGAAGCTTTGGTCATGCGGCTCGACGCTGCAGGCATCGCAGCCTCGACGGCGTCGGCATGTTCCTCGCATGACCCTGAGCGGCGGGAAATCTCGCATGTAATTCTGGCGATCGGCGTGCCACCCGAAATCGCAAGAGGCTCGCTCCGCCTCACCCTCGGAAGATACACTACGGACGACGATGTCGAATACGTGCTTGAAGTCCTGCCCGACGTGGTTGCGGACCTGCGGCGGATCTCGGCGTTGTAGTCATGAAGGTCGCAACGACCGTTATTAGCAAGTCTCCTCCATTAAACGATGTTCGTAGCACACCACGGGCAGTTACAGGTCTTGCAGTTGCCCCGCTATGCTTCCAGCGAGCTTCTAAACACCGCTTTGCGCCGCTGCGTCACTCTTGCCGCACGAGTTACCCAGTATAGTCTTTGATGCGTTTTTGCATTTACAAAATTTCGTCGCTAAAGCTATGTTTTTTGGAGATTCTCATAGCTTCAAGAAGACTTTTTATTATGCACTGGAGTTTTGCCACCTTTCTTTCCTTGGCACTCCTCTGCACAGAAATGAAAAATTATATAAGGTCTCTTTGTGGAAACCAAAGCAAGGTGGAAAAATGAGAGATGTTGCAGTAATCGGCGTTGGGCACACGAAATTTGGTAAATCCGAAAAGGGCAACATAGAACTCTTCGCAGAGGCAGCGATACAAGCGATGGAGGAGGCAGGCGTCGGCAAAGGCGACATCGAAGCCTTGTTCGTGGGCAACTGCCTCGGTGGCATGGCGGAGGGCGTTGCGAACATCGCTCCGTTCCTTGCGTGGGAGCTTAACTTAGGTACGATTCCGGCGACGAGGTTCGAGGGCGCCTGCGCTTCTGCGACTGTGGCGTTCAGAGACGCCTACATGTGGGTCGCCTCCGGCGCCTACGACATGGTCCTCGCCGGCGGCACCGAACGCACGCTCGTCATGGGCACGCCATTCGCAACGAGGACGTTCGCAATGGGCAGCGACCGCTTCGAAAGCCAGACCGGACTGACGTTCCCTGGCGTCTTTGCGATGGCAGCCGTGCTCTACTCAAAGGTCCATGGCATTCCACTTGACAAGTTGAGAGAGAAGATGGCGCATGTCTCAATCAAGAACCACAAGCACGGCGCAATAAACCCGAAGGCGCAGTTCTACAAGAAATATGGCAATTTAAAGGTCGAAGACGTGCTGAATTCGCCGATGATAGCGTATCCGCTGACGCTGCTCGACTGCTGTCCGTTCTCCGATGGAGGGACTGCCGCAATCCTCTGTTCAGCGGACATCGCACGCAAGTTCACCGACGAGCCGATATACGTGCTCGGCACAGGGCAAGCTTCAGGAGGGCCGCTCGGCAGGCAAGAAGATTACACGAAGTTCCCTGCTCGTGTAGCGTCAGCGAGGATGGCGTTCAAGCAAGCGGGGCTTAGCCCGAAGGACATTCAGGTGCTCGAAGCGCACGACTGCTTTACGATTGCGGAGATAATCCTGCTGGAGTGCTGCGGCTTCTTCGACTGGGGCACGGCAGCGGACGCTACCGAGGAAGGGCAGACGGACATCGGCGGCGTCATCCCGACCAATCCTTCCGGTGGGCTACTCGGCAAGGGGCATCCGGTCGGCGCCACCGGCGTCTCGCAAATCTACGCCATCGTGGAGCAGCTGCTCGGCAAAGCCGTCAAGGGTAACCAGGTAGACCCCGTTCCCGAAATCGGCATGACTGACAACCTCGGCGGCGACGGCGCAACCCTTGCACACTTAATCCTCGGAAGGTCGAGAAGAAAGAAATAGTGTAGGAGGGAATGGAAATGGCAGGCATAGAAATCGAAGAAGCTGAGAAGGAATTAATGGAGGCCCCGAAATATCCGCTAACGATGGACGAATACAAAAAGACGCTCAAGGAGGGCAAGCTGCTTGGGCTGAGGTGCGGGGCATGTGGTGAAGTCACGTGCCCACCGATGATGGTCTGCCAGAGATGTGGCAGCAAGGAGCTTGAGAAGATTGAAATGAGCGGGAAGGGCGAGCTAATGACGCTTACGGTCATCAACGTGCCGCCCGAGGGCTTTGAGGGGCCCTACATAGTCTGTTTGGTGAAGACCGCCGAAGGACCTTGGATTCCCGCAAGGCTCGACTACGACATCTCGAAGCTTACACCTGAAGTCCTCGGCAAGACCGTAGAGCTCAAAGAGGGGATGACGCTGCCCGGTGACAAATATTCGGCTGGCGAGCGGGTCGTTCCGGTCTTTAAAGTCGTAGAGTAAACAAAACATTTTTTTTCTTTTTGGTCCAGCATGAAGTTTCAGGAGATATTTTTAAGAAAGGCAAGGAAAAAAGGAGTGGGGTGGAAAAATGACTGAGCACTACGAACTGATAATATATGAGAAGAAAGACGGTGTCGCTACAATTACGTTGAACCGCCCGAAGGTGCTGAACGCCCTGAACTCTTCCATCCTCAAGGAAATCTGGGACGCCCTGCAGGACGCCGAAGCCGACGAGAGCGTGCGCGTCATCGTCATCACGGGCGCCGGCGACAAGGCGTTCTCAGCAGGCGCCGACATTCCGGAGCTGCTGGAGAAGAGTCCTTTTGAGGCAAGGACTTACTCGATATGGCTGAAGGATATCCTGCGCTACATGGAACGGCTGCAAAAGCCGATAATTGCAAAGATTAACGGCTTTTGCTTGGGTGGCGGCTTGGAGCTTGCGATGGCGTGCGACTTCCGCATCGCCTCAACGAACTCCCGCTTCGGACAACCTGAAGTCAACCTCGGCATTATTCCGGGAGCTGGCGGCACGCAACGCCTCACAAGACTCATCGGACGGACGAAATCGATGGAGCTTAATATGACTGGCGAGCATTACACCGCTGAAGAAATGTATCAATTCGGACTTCTGAACAAAGTAGTGCCGCCGGAGGAGCTCGATAACGCCACGAACAAGCTCATTAAGTCGCTCATGGCGAAGAGCGCCGCGACGCTCGGCATCATTAAGCTCGCAGTTAACAAAGGCATCGAGATGCCGCTCGAAGAAGCCCTCTTCTACGAGGCTGAGTGCTTCGGCATCGCCCGCTCGCTCGAAGACGCCGTCGAGGGGCTTAAGGCGTTCCTCGAGAAGAGAAGACCGGAATTCAAAGGAAAATAGATTCTTTTTTTCCTTTTTACCTTTAGGTTTTGAAATTAGCGGTAGATTACAACATTTTAACGTTCAAGTGACCTCACATGCGGCGTTGTGAAAATCGCCCGAGATGAGAGGAGGCAGTTTCGGATTCATTAAAATTTTAACGAGTGCGAAGGCTGACACCGAGCATGACGGGGCGGCGGTGGGAGTGCGCCCTAGCAAAATAATCAAGGTAGTTTCGCACCACCTACGCCAAAGTGGCATGCGCAAGTGCCTTTTTAAGGGGCGTCGAAATTATTTTGAGAGTGATGAGAGTGGACGTTGACGATAAAGAGATAAAGGCGGTTTCTGCAGAGGAGAGTGTGCCGCCGGAGAAACTGCTAAGGCTGCTTCGCTCTGGAAGAGTCGTTATCATGCGAAATTACCAGCGTGAGATCAGCCCGAAGGCGGTGGGAGAATGCGTGAGCACGAAGGTAAACGTGAACGTCGGCACGTCTAAGGATTACGTGAGCGTCGAAGAGGAGCTGGAGAAGGCGAGGGTCGCCGTGAACTACGGAGCGGACACCATAATGGACTTATCTACGGGCGGCGACCTCGACGAAACACGACGACAGCTCTTAAAAGAGCTGAGCGTGCCCATAGGCACCGTCCCGATATACCAAGCGGCGTTAGAAGGTGAAAAACGCCCCGTCGTGGAAATGACCGAGGATGACATTTTCAACGCCATCATAAAACACGCAAAGGACGGCGTGGACTTCGTCACGATACATGCTGGCGTGAATCTTAATTCCTTAGAGCGGCTGCGCCGTAGCCGCCGTATCCTCGACGTAGTGAGCCGTGGTGGCTCTTTCCTCGTCGCGTGGATGATTCATAATGAGAAGGAAAACCCCCTTTACAAAAATTACGATTACCTGCTGGAAATCGCCAAAGACTACAACCTGACTTTGAGTTTAGGCGACGGCTTACGACCAGGCTGCATCTCTGACGCTTCTGACCGTGCGAAGTTCACTGAGGTCATTCTACTCGGCGAGCTCGTTGAGAGAGCTCGGACGGCAGGCGTCCAAGTCATTGTCGAGGGTCCGGGACACGTCCCGCTCGACGAGATCGAGGCGGGCGTCAAGGTCATGAAGAGCGTTACCGACCACGCCCCGCTTTATCTCCTCGGTCCGCTTGTCACTGACATCGCCCCGGGCTACGACCATATTGTCGGTGCGATCGGCGGGAGCGTCGCCGGGATGTTCGGAGCAGACTTTCTCTGTATGGTCTCGCCGTCAGAACACTTAGCGCTTCCGACCATCGAGGACGTAAAAGAAGGGACCATCGTCACGAAAATCGCGGCGCACGTCGCCGACCTCGTCAAAAACGGGCAGCGGGAACGTGCAAGGAAGTTTGACGACGAAATGGCGCTCGCAAGGCGTAATCTTGATTTGGAGTCGCAGTTTAAACTCGCAATCGATAGCGAGAAAGCCCGTAGCATCAGAAAAAACCGCCCGTCGCAGAGCGATGCTTGCTCAATCTGCGGCGAGCTTTGCGCCATTAAAATCGTGAAGGAGGCACTTAGGAAAAGAGGGCATGAGCCTTAAAATACCTCAGTGCCTGTATGCACCTTTATGCCTTCAGAAGTTATGTCGTAGGGTTTTATCTCTCTGGAATGCCACGTGTTCCGCATCTTCACAATTTCTATGGCGAGCGTCGTCGGGGTCATGGCATCAGAACGGATGTAACGCAGGAGGATGACGCCGTCCACCGCATACTCCACAAGCCCGTATTTTGAGACCATCGGGTTATCTTTGTCCGCCTCCGCAGTCAGCACGGCTGTCACGCCCAGCTCTTTCAGCGTTGCGCAGAACCTAAAGAGCGCAGATCGTCGAGCGGCGTCGTCATCGAAAAGCATCTCGAAAAGCGTTATCGAATCAACAACCAGCCTCTGCGCACCAAAAGCCGTTATAAGGGCTGGCAACTCGCTTTCAATCCTTTCTATTGATGCTTTGAAGCTCGTGGGGCTTAGCTTCACCACCATGAAACTCTCTCTTAAATACTTTTCAAGGTTCAACCCGTAGTTTTTCCCGCTTAGCACAAGCTCCCGCTCACCGCTTTCGAAACTTATGAAAATGCACTTCTCGTTATTCACCAAGCCTGCGTGCGTGAACTGTAGGGCGAAAGTCGTTTTCCCGGTGCCATACGCGCCGAGGACGCAAACTATGTGCCTTTTAGGAATGCCCCCGCCAAGCATTTCGTCGAGTCCTTCGATGCCTGTGCTCAGCCGCTGCATATCACGCTTCGCCACCACATAACGCAACCAAATCCACGAACCGCCCAAACTACCTGCCGAGAACTTCTTTAATCTTACTTATCTCGAAGCCGCTCCTGCTCGTTATTTTGACTTCGAAGTTTGCGACGCCCTCGCTTTCGAGCTTCGGCATCAGCCCCCGGAGCTTGCGCACGTGCATTTCTCTTCGGCGTTGCGTCGTTCCAAATGCTTCCCATTTGAACACGAAAACGGCGTCAGCGCAGTCAGAAATCGCTTCCTCGCCACTCTTTTTAAGAACGTCCTTTGTGAGCAACCCGTAGAGCAGACGGGCGCCCTCGCCGAGCTTTAAGGCTCGCTGCACGCCTCGCAGAAATGCTAGCAAATCTTCCCATTTTATCCCATCGGGGCACATCGCAAGTGCCGTCAGCGAGTCGAAAATTATGAGGCATCGCTCCGTAACCTCGCTCAGCGCATCCGCAAGCGCCTCCAACAAGCTCCTTTCGCCTGCCATCAACCTTTCCACATCCTCTATCGAGAACTCTCTCGACAGCCACGAATACGGCACTATGGACTTCCTGAAATACTCCCTCGAAAAATCCATGAACCGCATGTTTTTTTCTAAAAATGCGCTATTTGCGATAGAAAACGACATATTAAGCTCGTTGAGAACGTCCTCCGCTGCCCTTGTCAACGACATGTAATATATCTTCTCAGGAAGCTGAAGCTCCGCACCGCCGCCAGCCGCAAGCTCTGGACTCTCGATGAGCTGCGAAAGCATCAAAGCGGAAGTGTAAGCGAACTCCTGATGCCCAGCTCCGTCTTCGCCGAGAAGCAGCACGAAGGCGCCTGCTGGCAACCCGCCGCCCAGAACGGTGTCTAACGATAAAATTCCAGTCGGAATGAGTTTCTCTCCCATAAACACCCCTCTAAAAATAGGGGAAAGGGCAAGCAAGCTTAAGCGGTCGCCTCCAGCGACGCTATCAACTGTCCCGTATCCTTATCTATTATCCTGACGTAGACCGTGTCGCCGGACTCGAAATCGCAACCATTGTCGTCGGAGAGGTCACGTAGAGCGGGAGTGGCACCATTGAGCTTTATCCAACCATGGTCGAGGTCGAGCTCCAGTTGATCGCCAGCTTCAAACCACGTGACGGCGTCGTCGGCAGGGTCCCACTCACGCCTCGTGTCCCCCTCGCCCCACGCTACGACCTTTGCTTTGTTCAGGTTTATCCTGTCACCACCCTGATGTTCCACGTATATCCGCTCGTTGGCTTCGTCAACGTTCGTGATTGCCATAGAAGCCTGTGGTGCCGCTTCTGGCTTCTTCATGCCGAGGACGAAAACGCCGATGGTCGCCGCCATGATGACTGTAATCACCAGCAGTATGAGGACGCCAACGACAGGCGAGACTGCCTGCTTGCCCCCGATCGTCTTTCCAATTTTTTCTACTTTATTTACAATCATCGTTAAGAACTGTGGGATAATCCCATAATAACAGTATCTGATGTTTAAAACATTGTTAGAATTAGTTGAAAAAAAGTTTTCAAAGACACATAAAAAAATATTTTCGTGTCGCCTAACGCTTATTGTGGCACTGAAGCTCCCTTTTAGAAAAAAGCAACTCCCTGAAGCCACCGTTGGTAGTATTAATAATGGTGAGCATGTTACATCCCACCCTCCTCTTCCCGAGTGTTACATAGAGGTGGAGAGGTATTGTGTGGAGAAACCGTTTGCGGAGGTCCGCATCTTTTATAGTGGCGACGAGTATTTTTACGTCGTCGAGGAGCCGGCATTGAGCCGGCTAGAGCGGGCATTGCTTGAGCGTATAGATGAGGATTTACGGGATGTCCTGATAACTGAGGATATTGAAGGCGATAAGGAAGATGCACTGCGTGAGAAGGTGAAGGAATTCTTGCGCAGTTATAAAGTGCCGCTCGGCGACGCCGCCTTCCAGCGCATCTTCTATTACATAAAAAGGGACTACCTCGGCTTCGGGAAGATAAATGCGTTAATGCGAGACCCCAACATCGAAGACATTTCATGCAACGGCGCCGGAATCCCGGTCTTCATTTATCATCGGAAATATGAGAACGTGAAGACGAACATAGTGTTTGACGAGGAGGAGTTGGACGTTTTCGTGATGCGGCTGGCGCAGCGTGGCGGTCGCCACCTCTCCTTTGGCAAGCCGATGGTGCAGGCGACGCTCCCCGGCGGCTCTCGGCTGCAGGCGACGCTCGGGCGTGAAATTTCGCCTCGTGGCAGTTCATTCGTCATAAGGAAGTTCAGAGAGATACCTTTTACCCCGGTGGACCTCATGAGATTCAAGACGTTCTCGGCGGACATGCTGGCGTATCTCTGGCTCGCCATCGAGAACCGGCGCAGCATGCTCGTCTGCGGCGGCACCGCTTCCGGGAAAACTTCGACGCTGAATGCCCTTTCGCTTTTCATCCCGTCGAACTCCAAAATCGTAACGATTGAAGATACGAGAGAGTTGACGCTGTATCACGAGAACTGGATTGCAGGACTCACGAGGGAGAGCGCCGCCGCTGACGGGCGTGGCGAGATTACGATGTTCGACCTGTTGAAGGCAGCGTTGCGGCAGCGTCCGGAATGCATCATCGTCGGCGAGATTCGGGGAGAGGAGGCATTAACGCTGTTTCAAGCGATGAGCACCGGACATACCGCTTACTCAACGATGCACGCCGGCGACGTCCAAGAGGCGGTGAGCCGCCTCGAAAACGAGCCGATAAACGTGCCGGGCGTCATGCTCCAAGCGCTTGACGTCATGCTCGTGCAGGGCTTCGCCATCATCGAGGGACGTAGAGTGCGACGCTGCAAGAGCATAGTGGAGTTCGTCGGGCTCGACCCGAGAACGAACAACATTAGGATAAACGAGACATACCGCTGGGTCCCAGCAAAGGATGAGTTCGAGCAGGTAGCGCCGTCAAAAGTCCTTGAGGGGATTGCAGAGGAGCGAGGTTGGAGCCCCTTGGAGCTGAACAAGGAGCTATTGAACAGGAAAAAGATTCTTGAATACATGCTCAGGGAGGACATTTCTGATTACCGTGGAATAGCGAAGCTCGTGCGGGCTTACCACACGAATCCTGAGGAGGTGCTGTCGAGAGTTGAAGCTAAGGCTTGAATTTGCTTTTTTGAGGCGGCGGGACGAAGCCGAAATCGTGGAGCGGCTGCGCAGGAGCAAAAGGAAAAGCAGCGACTACTATCAACTTCTAAAAAGCCTGCGCATGGCAAGAATTGGAAAAACTGTAGATGAATACGTCAAGCTTGCCCTGCTCAGCGCTGTCGCCGCCGGCGCCGCCGGTGCGGCGCTCGGCGTGCTGCTCTCAGACATTGTCACCGATATCCTCGGGCTCTTCGGCGTCTTCCTCGCAATATTCTTCTTCACGATACTCTTCTCGTTCTTGACATACGTTTTAATTCTTGGCTACCCGTCGTTCGTTGCGAACATACGACGCTCGAAGATAGATGTGGCGCTGCCGCACGCCGTCGCTTTCATGTATGCATTAAGTCTCGGCGGGCTAAGCCTCGTCCGTATCTTCGAGGCGCTCGGTGAGCATGAAGGCATTTACGGTGAGGTTTCTAAGGAGGCGAGAGCGCTCGTCCGCAACGTGAATTACTTCGGCAGCGACATCACAACGGCGCTTAAAAATCTAGCTGAGATAACGCCGTCTGAAAAATTCAAAGATTTTCTTGAGGGCCTGCGCTCAGTGGTCGGGAGCGGCGGCGACCTTTCAGAGTTTCTGCTAATGAAAACGAAGCAGTATCAGGAGGGGGCGGTGCGTGACCAGAAAATCTTTTTGAACACGCTCGGCTTGCTCTCAGAAGTCTACGTCACGGGGCTTGTCGCCGGCGTCCTCTTCATGATTATAATTTTGGTGATGTTGGAGATGATGACGCCCGGCTACCTCACGTTCGTCTACGCCGTCGTGTATCTCGGGCTGCCACTTGGCACCGCGATGTTCGTTACGCTGCTCAGAACCCTCGCTTTCAAAACAGAAACTCCCGTCGGGGAAATTCTCGAGGAGGCAGCGAAAGATAGACTCATGAGTGTGCCGCTGCGACAAGATGGTGGGGAGTACGACGCCCATATTGCGGAAGCTTTGAGGAAATACAAGCTGAGAAAGAAATTAGCAGTGCTCAAAAGACCTATAAGCCACTTGTTTGAAAACCCGCGGCACGTCTTTTTCGTGAGCGTGCCCGCGAGCATTATTTACGCACTTTTATGCATGTGGACATCCTCAGCGCCGCTTATTGACTTTTTAAACGCCCAGATAGTGTATATATTGCTCATAGCGCTCGTGCCATTTTCCGTCTTTTACGAAATACGGCAGAGGTGGAGGAAAAAAGTGGAGGATGCTATGCCTGACTTTTTAAGAGGGATAGAAAGCACGACCGAGGTAGGGATTTCGCTTGCGGACTCAGTGAAAATATTGTCAAAGCAGAACGTCGGCGTGCTGACCGAGGAAGTTAAGAAAATGCGGCGTGACTTGGAGTGGGGCGCCCTGATTTCAGAGGCGTTTTCGAGGTTTGAGCGGCGGCTGCGGTTGCCTTCCGTCTCGAGAGTCGCAACGCTGGTGCGGCGGGCGAGCGAGGCGACTGGTGACGTCAGCAGCGTGATGGGTGTCGCCGCTGACGACGCTGAAATGTCAAAGCGGCTGCGGAAAGAGCGCCTCGTGGACACGCTCACATATCTTGCAATCATCTACATCGCGTTGGGCGTCTTCCTGTTCGTCCTTTACATCTTGACTAAAACATTTTTGCCGATGATTCCGACGGAAGAGGTCTCGGCGGGCGGGCTCTCGTTCTTCGCAAGCACGAACGCCTCGAAGCTCCAAATGCTGTTCATGCATGCCGCTCTGATACAAGCGTTATGTTCGGGCTTCGTCGCCGGCGAACTCGCGGAGAACGACATGCAGGCGGGTGTTAAGCATGCTATCATTATGATATTAATCGCGTATGTCGTGTTTACGATGCTCTCGTGATATTTATGAAGCTTAGGAGGAAAACAAGGCGGTCGAAAGGGGTTGCGAGCGTCGTAGCAGCCCTGATGCTCCTTGCGGTCATCGTGGCTTTCTTCGGGATGCTGTCGGTGCATTACGTCCCTGCGAAGGGCGCCGACGAAGAGGCTTCTCACATGCGAGCGGTCTTCGAGCAGCTTGCGGAGCTGAAGAGCGGCGCAGACGCTCTCATGGCGTCGAAAAACTTAGAAGCCACGAGAGGCGTCTCGATACCGTTGGGCACTGAGCAGAAATCGTTGTTCGGCGGCTTAATGCCGAGCTTGAACCCCACAGCAGCGAGCGGCACGCTCCGCATACGCAGCGACGACGGCATGATGACCGTGAGTGCGGATGCGAAGCTCGTTGACGAGACCTCGGAAAGCGGCACGCTCGGGACGCAACTTGAGGAGATCGCGAGCAACGTGCTGGCGGTGCGAGCCTTCACTCTGACGCTCAGAGGTGTTGAAAGCGGCGACTTCGTGGAAATTGAGGCGGTCGGGGAGGGCGGCGCCGCCCGTATTTGCATCAACGGCACGCCCGCCGTCGTGTTCTTCGGTATAGTACTCTCGACGGACATCACCGTAACCGTTTGGAACGGCAGCATGAAAATCATAGATTCGCTGCCCGTCTACAGAGATGTGAGCGGCGGTGAGCCCTATGAAATAGACTTGTTAAGTTCGGCGTACGGCTTTAAGCAGATACTTGACGGAATGCGCAACTTCACCATTTTGGCAAAAGCAAAGGGCGTCGCTGCAGAATGCGAGCTGAGTTATTCCTATGTGGAGAGCGTGAATGGAGTCTTAGTAAACACGAGCCTTGGTAGCTTGGAATTTTCCTCGCATAACAACTACTGGATAAACCAGATGCTCATATACCAAAGCGGCGGGCTTTTCGTAAAACAAAAAGAGCGAGCAACCTATAGGCTGACGCCTCCCGTTGCCGTTGAGAAAGTTTGTGGGGTTTGGCATGTGGACGTAGGCGTCGTGAAGATAATCGGAACAGCAATGACGGCAGGCAGCGGTGGCGAAGAAGTCCGCATTAAGCTCGTGGATGTGGAAGACGTGCCCCTACTTGATGCAGAAGGCAACGCAAAATGGGTGAATATTACTGTAACCTCAAGCATTCCTGACGCTTGGTATCAGTTTTTTGAGCGGCTCGCCTCACAAGTCACCGCCGCTGGAGGGAATTCCAAAGCGGAATGGCGTGGCGGCAATGCAGTCTCGTTAACGATCTGGGGCAACAACGCTGATGCCTTCGACGTGCGGCTTAACCTCACAACTTACGAGCTACGTACACATCTTAGCTCTCTGTGGGAGGGCTGAGCGGAGTGTCAAGAGCAAGGTTGGCGTTTGAGCGATTTATGAGGATAAAACGGAGGAGAAAAGGAATAACAGAGGTAGTAAGCACGCTCATACTCTTGACTGTTACAGTGCTTGCGATTTCGGTGGTTGCGATATTCGTCTTTTCGCAGCCGACACCCGAAAAGACGCCGCATGTCGAAATTTACGCTATAAATGCGACGGATGGCATTTACCTGCGGCACGCCGGCGGCGACCCTCTCAAAAAAGCTGACATCAAAATCCTCGTGGACGGCGTTGACAAAACCGCTGATTTCTATAAGGGAAACATCTCTAACCCGCAAGCCTCGAAAAACTGGACGGTTTGGCGTGTTGGGGAAATGCTTTTCCTTAATGACACCGGAAAGAAGGTGAAGGTAATATACAAGTCAAACGTCGTCGTGGCTGTGGGCGTCTTAAAAGAATAACACCGGCACCGCCCACGCCGCCCCCCCTCCCCACGCCGACGTACATAAAATTGAGTGGAAGAACTATGAGGTTGCCTACGTCATCGTGGACGGAATTTGGCGTGTAAACACGACGGCGGAGAGCTACACCGCCACGAACCTCCTGCCGAACACCGAACACACCATTTCCACGAAGACCGTCAGGAAGGACGGACTAATAAACTCTTGCCACCTGTACTTAATGACCTTGGAGAAGTTCACGAGCTCGCTGTTGATGTCGTTGCCGCTGATGTCGTTGTGAACTTCAGCATCAGAGAGGGCTTTGCGAAGAGCAAGCACCCACGCCGCGCCGCCGAAGACCTCGACGTAGCAGCGGTGCGGCGGCATCATCGCCACTATCAGCCTGCGCAGACGTCTCTTGCCGCCTTGCCAGCATATCGGCGAATTAATGGCTTTCGTGCCATCGCTCTCACCGTTCCTCTCCCAAACGTCCTCCCAGACGATGCGGATCTCATGGGGCGACTCGAGCCTGCGGCGGTCCGCATAGACACTCTGAAGAAGTCCAAGAGCGCACGGAAGTGGCGGTACAGGAGCTTTGAGTCCTTCTTTGCGGCGGCGCCGAGCTCCTCGAGGACGCCATCCTCGTTGCGGGCGTAGAGTGCGTGATCCGCCGCCGCAGCTCGTCTGAGAACCTCTTTAGAGCGCACTCGCCACCTTCAGCCAGCGGTTGAAACGGGCACGGGTAGATAGAGCACGAGGGGGCGCAGCGCCTGCGGGCGTTGAGAGTCACCGCTAACCGCTTCCTCTCGGAGGTCTTCGAGCCGCCAAGCTTGCCCGCAAGCCTCGAATTTTCCTTTACGATGTTCTCACGAGGCATTTTTCGGAAAATTAAAAAAGGAGCCTTCTCCGCCCCGTTTTTGCGAAGAGGGGCTTAAAGCCTCAAGAACCTCAACTGGTACCTTTATGGGATGGGGCTTCCGGAATGGGCACGCGCTGGACGGGATCAGCGACGCTCGGCTGCACCACGTTTACTTTGCTGCGAGTGGGCGCACTTTCGGAACTACTGTCTACAGAGCGGTGATTAAACCACCTGAGATTAAAAGTGGTGAAATGTAGTGAAATCTCTATATAATACTTTGCCAAAACGACCTCAGAGGACCTAATTCAAAGGACATGAGTGAAGATTGGAGATTTGCCGGTGTAGACACACGGTATTTAACTCATGGGCTTCACCCTTACCCAGCTAGGATGATCCCGCAGATCGCCAGAAAACTCATAGAGCGTTATTCTGAGCAAAAAGACACTATTCTTGATCCATTTTGCGGATCTGGTAGCGTCCTCGTAGAGAGTATGTTACTCGGCAGAAACAGCATAGGAATAGACATAAATCCTTTGGCACTCATTATTGCTAAGGCAAAAACGACGCCTTTGGAACCATCAGAGCTTGAAAGACTTTGGCTGGGATTTCAGGGGGCGATAGAAGAGGACGTTTGTGGGTTGAGGTTTAATCGGTTCGAAGTCGAAATCCCAAAAATCCCAAATCTTGAACACTGGTTCAAGCCTCAGATCGCAAGGGAGCTGGCAGTGATAAAACAACACTTAGATGCTCTTAAGAGGGAAAAAGCTTACTTTTTCTTTGCCACCTGCTTTAGCCTGACCGTTCGTAAAGTCTCGAATCTCAAGCCCGGGGAGTTCAAGATTGTGAGGATGCCAACGGAAAAACTCAAGAAGCACAACCCAAACGTCCTTCAGACCTTCATTGAGCACGTTGAGGAGCGCATTCCTAAGATGGTTAAATTTTACAGGGCTTTCGATAAAAACGTTTTCTGTGAAGTTCTGCTGGGGGACACTAGAAAGTTGCCTCTTAAGAGGGGAGTCGACCTCGTGGTCACGTCCCCTCCATACGGAGACAGCAGAACGACGGTTGCATATGGGCAGTTCTCGAAATACCCAGCGCTCTGGCTCGGATCGAGTGGGGTCACGGGGGTTGATAAAGCCTCCCTCGGAGGACGCCCTACAGACAGTGAAGAGCTTCCCTCGGAAACGTTAAAACAGACCTTGGAGGAAATCAAGAAGAAGAGTAAAGAGCGTTACAACGATGTCCTCTGGTTCTTCTCAGACCTTTTCAGGTGTCTTGAGCAGCTTCGTAGGGTTTTGAGCGGCTGTTGCTGCTTCGTCGTAGGTAACAGGACGGTTAAAAGGGTGCAAGTTCCAACCGACCAGATAATTGTGGAACTCGGAGAAGCTCTAGGTTTTAAGTTCGAAATGCTCATCAGGAGGGAGATCCCGTCGAAAAGGCTGCCTTGGCAGAATGCCCCGGAGAACGTTCCAGGAGAAAAAGGAAAGACCATAGCCAGAGAGAGCATGGTGGTGCTGAGGTCGAAGTGATAAGGTGTTTAAAATGGTCGAGAATCCTAGACCACAATGGCTTGAGGAGATCCCGTCGGTCCTAGAGATTCTAGAGGGGGCGAAAGGCGAGCTTGGGTTCGAAGAGCTTGTAGGGAAAGTTAAACCTTCAGAGCTTGCGAGGATGCTAGAAAGAAAGTGCCACGAGATCTACAGGCGGTATGAAGAGAAGGTTAGGGAGAGATGGAAAGGTGAAGTGGACCCGGCAAAGCTTGAGCAGTCCTTACAACAGTCCAGAATGTCAAGAGCTGGTAAAACTACCGAGGAGATTTTTAAACTCCTGATAAACAGCCTTGGCATCGAGTATGAAAGAAATGCAAGGAAAAGGCAAATTGGCGGGGAAAAGCCCGACTTCCTGATTTCCTGATAGGAAACGTTCGACAAGGACCCTTCCAAAGCTGTGATACTGTCTGTTAAGCGGAAAGTTAGGGAGCGATGGAGAGAGGTCGTAGGCGAAGCTTACATTTTGAGAAAAATCCACAGGATTCCCGATAACGTATGGTTCGCCACCTTAGAGTGCGACATCGACGACTACGTGGTAGATACCATGACCAAACTGGACATAAGGGTGTGTATCCCTGATGACTGCTACGAACAGTTTAAGCGGTTCCAGAAGGCGTATCCTTTGTCACAACTGTTCGAAGACTTGCTTAAATTCGGTAAACGATAAAACGGCTAAACTATTCGACGCCTTTGAGAGGGAAGATGTGCCCGAGGAGGATGAACGCATCTCAAGACTCGTCCCAAAGGTGATACCCACGATCACCGCCATAGTGAGGTTAAGGGCGTGGGAATACCCGGACGAGTTCCTTACTTCCTGAAGGAACACCACAAAGAGGTAAATGAAATGACACGATTGTTGTTAATGTCACTTGCAGAGCTATATGAATGCAAGGGTGGTGAAGTTGGGTAGCAAGCGATCCGGGAGGGCTTGGAGAGATTTAAGAGAACACAGCACCATAGAAGAAGAAAGGACATGGAATCCCAAATATTGGCGCTGGTTTGAGCGGGAGGAGCTTGCTCCTCCTAAGGTTGAGGGAAAAGAGTGTCCACATTGCGGTAAGCTTTTGGATCCCAAGTGGAAGATGTGCCCATATTGTGGACACAGGGCGGAAAAAGCAAAAAAGTTTATGCGGGCTGCGAGATGCGGCTCGAATCCTACTTTAAGTGGAATCGTTATAGAGGTGAAGGAACACGAATCAAAGGTAGTCCTAGAATTCTCAGAAGATCTAGCTGGGCGAGCGGTATACCTTGGAGAGCAGGCCCTAAACGTAGGGAAGGATGGGAAAATCCGGATTAAAAAGTCCAGTTTGATGGGAAAGGATATTTTAAGGGCTCTTTCAGAGAGCAAAAAACCTGTCTTGGTTGGCAAGGAAGTTGTATTCCGATCTAACTCGGTTGAACCCAGTTCAAGCGAGACCTCGTGCGGAGACGCTAAGCGTTATCGGGCAGTTTGTTACATTTGTGGGCATGAAATACGCACTCAGACGGAAAAGCAAGCGGATGAGGCTTTGAGAAGACATTTTCGCTTGAAGCATGGTGTAGTGGTACCGGAGAAGATAGTGGACGGCAAAATAGAGCCAATATCCTCCCAGACAAGAAAGCGAGCGGAAGCGGTGTCGGCGGAGGTAGAAAGAGCGGTTGAAGCCCTGAAGAATTTTTTAAGGCGTAGCGCTGCGATGCCTGAGGAGGCGATGGAGCGTTCTAATGATCGTAGTGTGAGCGTATGCCCATTCCTGTGCTCAGCGATGCTTATGTGTACAGCAGAGGTGGGGAAGCCGTTTAACGAAAGCGGACTTGCTAGTGAGTATTGTTTTTCAGAGCATGATAAATGCGATGCATATCGAACCCAAACTGCAGTAAACTC
>NZ_JBMXYC010000073.1:0-2699 GCF_053996935.1 Candidatus Alkanophaga liquidiphilum | reverse complement strand
TTCACGCTCAGCTGGCGGCTTCCGGCGTGGAGATTATCGTTCAATGCATCGTGGCACGTCGCACTATTCGACGAATCCGGATTGATAAGCGAGGATCGCGCGGATTGGAGGTACATCACGAGGGCAGAAGAGGGATTGACGCCCGAAGAGGTCATGAAAGAGGTGAAGGAATTCTCTGTTGTTGCTTATCGTTGCTTATCAAACATCCATAACCAGTAAATCAGCCTCGAAGAAGCTATGTCAGAAACATTTGTAAGATTTGTAAGTTTTATCAATTCATTTAGCCCTTAACTCAAACCCAAATCTGTACTGCAAGGCGCACTTGGTGTAATTAGCCGTGATGTGCGAGCCGTCAGGGCTTCAGCGCCGTCCGCACTTCAACGGCGACGCCCCTTTCCGCAGCCACCATCTCCCAGCCGCTCATCCTCGCACGCCCGACGCCGAGCAGGTTTCCTTCGCCGTCCTTAAGCAGGACCTCGTCGTTCACTCTTATCTGCGGGTCGGCATCTTCGACGGCAGGCGCCAGCACTGCGCTCTTCGCCTTCGGCACATAGCCTCTCAAGCGCACCTCGTAGGCGTGAAAGCCGCTCTTATGCAGTCGCAGCGCCCCATTTAAGGAGAGCCGCAGAAGCCCGTATTCCGGCACCACTCCTGCCAGAACTTCTCCGTCGGAAAAGACCTTATATGCCGGATACTTTCCCTTGATTTCAGCCTTTTCTCCTAAAAGCAAGTTTCCAACGCCGTTTCCGAACTGATAATCCGCCATTGCCTTTATCATATTCACCTTTGCGTCCTTATCCGGCTTCTTCTCTGCACAAAGCTCAGAAATGCAGTTTCTAAGCCGCTCCAAAGCACGCTTTGCCGTCTCCTCCTCGCCGTCGCCGCAAGTATAAAACGCCTCTAAGCCGAGCTTTTCGGCGACGCCTTTGAAAATTTCAAGAGCGCCGCCGCTGAGGTGCACGACGACGTGCTCGTAGAGTCCTCGCTCGATAAGGTTTTTGCGAAGGTAAGCTTCGACGCACGATCCGACCCAAAAGCGCTCTTCGGCGTCCCAGTAACCAGTAACCGGCACGTCGTAGAAAGCGGCAGGGTAAGCCGCTTCGAGTTCCCGGGGGACGACGCCGAGCGGCGACGTTATTATGACCTCATGGACGTGCCCTCTGAACTCGAAAATTGCACTTATGAACTTCCGATGCGACTGTGACAGCGAATAAGGCTTTCGGGCGGAACATGGCAGCAGGAGGAGCACCTTGCGGCGGGGCGGCGTGTAGCGTTCGACGACACGAATGGCGAAACGCTTGACCTCAACACGACGTAACGACTCCATGCTGTTTGCCAGCAGCGGCGAACGCCTCGCAACTGGAGTTCTCCTCTCTAAGTACTCTTCTTTCTCGTCCAAAATGCGAAGCGCCGCAGTCAGAAACGGCGACGTGCGGACGCGCGACTCCACATATTCACGTAGCATTTCGCTCCTTATTCGTTCCCGCACTTTTTCGACCTCAGCTTTTAGAGAGAGGGAATTATGCTTCGTCAGCAATTCCGCTCTTTCCTTCTTGTTCAACTTCCTGAGCTCGGCGGGGTTGAGTGACGTGCAAATTTCACAACAACAGGGAAAGTTCTTAAGCTCAAAAAGCCGCAGCTCGCCGTAATCCGTGAGGTAAACGTCTTCATAGCCCTTGATTACGGCGACGGCGTCGTCGACGACATCTACGCCTATGTAAATCAAAAATGCAACGTTTGCAGGCGTGGCAACCGCAGGCACGTAGAGGGCGGCGTCAGGTGGGATGCTTTCCTTCAATCTGATGATTTCGTCGACGAGCCTTCTGCTTGAGGTTAAAAGGCGGGAGGCGTAGCCGACGACGTAGAGGTCAGCTTTTAAATTGCGGACGTCGGAGGCGAGCGGGTGCGTCTTTGGAAGAACGACGACGCCCCTCGCCGTCTTCCACTCAGCCGGCAGCTCCCAAGCGTCGTAAATTAGAAGTTTACTGGTGTTTTTAGCTCTCGCCACGGCTTTTGCCGGTAGCACGGGCGCCGTTCCGCTGTGAAAAGCTTCCACGTTCAGTAACAGCGGCGTTTCCACGGTGGCATTTCCGATTAAAAGTCTGCCGAGCCTTGCAGCCCCGTCTCTCTTCCGCGCTTCGTAAAACTTCGTCATTCTGCCTCTCGTTATGCATGCGTTCGGGAAGATTTAACAGTTGTCAGGAGTCGCACAACAACTTTAATTATCGTCTGTGTCATTTTATTCGTATAAATGAGTGTGATGTTCCGAAAATTATTTATATAGAGGACATTCACCCTATTTTTCATGCAAATGTAGAATAAAGGTGCAAAAGATGGTAGTGAGGGAGCGTTCTGAAGAGGTAAGCTCGAAGGCGATGCTCAGGCGGGACGTTGTAGCTACGTCGGCGTTTCTGATAACTTCAGTGACCTTGGTATCTGCGGCGGTGGGCGGCGACCCGACGGGCGCTGCGACGCTCGTTGAGAATCCGAGGGCGCCGGTGGACTACGTCTGGGTGTTGGTAGCGGCGTTTCTGGTGATGTTCACGCAACCCGGCTTTGCGATGCTTGAAGCTGGGTTTTCGAGGGCTAAGAACGTCACGAACGTGCTGATGAAGAATTTAGTAGACTACGCCGCAGGCTCGCTGGCGTTCTGGGCGGTCGGCTTTGCGTTGATGCTGGGGGCGTCGTGGCACATGCTC
>NZ_JBMXYC010000072.1:0-25453 GCF_053996935.1 Candidatus Alkanophaga liquidiphilum | reverse complement strand
GCTCAGCGATGCTTATGTGTACAGCAGAGGTGGGGAAGCCGTTTAACGAAAGCGGACTTGCTAGTGAGTATTGTTTTTCAGAGCATGATAAATGCGATGCATATCGAACCCAAACTGCAGTAAACTCTGACCTGCTTAGTTCTCGCAGGATGGTAGCGTATGAGCTCGCAAAATACTCCGTTGGTTCAAACACTCGTATACATACCCAGACCAATAGTCCGGAAATGTATACGAGGATGCCCTATCAAGCAGGAATGTAAGCAGATACTCAAACGTGTTGAGGGGCGTCTTATAACTGTCTGACGAGGCACCTGGGGTAACCTAGGGCAGGGAATTAGAGTAAAAATCTTGTTGGGAACGCCTGCAAACCCGAACGTCGATCCCCCTATTGGAGGGTGCAGGAGTTTGCTGTGTGAGGTGAGGGAAAATGCTATTCCAAGGTTACATAGTAGAAAGGATATCTGAAGATGGTAGGTTAGAAGTGTTCGTTCACATGTTTGGCTCTAACTTGCTTCATATCCTTGAGACAAAACTTCCGATTATCTTGGAAATACCCAAACGTGAACGTAGAGGGAAAGGGCTTAATAAGGAATTCCTCGGTCCCTATGCCCTGGCAGCCAGACTTGGTAGGTGTAGATATAGATACTTGGCTAGGAGGGTTGTTCCTAGCGGCTTTGCCTTTGTAGTCTTGCTTCCAAGGGATTATGATTACACAAATTATGAGGTGAGGCTCCCGAAAGACACAACTCATCACAAAAAGATTAGGAAGCTACCAGCATCATTCGAGTATGTTATAGCAGACAGGTTTGAGGATAGACTCCACATAGGACCTAACTTCAGCCTGCTTTACAATCATTGGACGCAGTGCCACACCAAGGCTGTATGCTACGCAAACCCCAACAGGAAAGCAGTTACTCTCACGCTAAGCATGGATATAACTCCTATGGAGGAAGTAAAGAGGGCGGGAGAGCATGAAATAAGCATAAGTGTAATGGAACCTGTGAGTGATCGTGATCCCTTTCAGAATGTGGTAGATAGGGCTTACGGGGACCAAATGGATAGAGATATTGGGAGAGAGGTTGAGAGCGTGAAGTCAATAAGTGAACTCGACAAGCTGTTAAAGTTCATAATAAAGGATACCAAGACTCTGTTGGGAGCATTAAAACGGATGGGTATTGAAGTAATGGCAGGGGGGAAACATCAATATAAAGCACGAAATCCTAAGACCGGAAAGAGTGCTCCAATAAGCTGGCGCCGAGAGTTTCGCTTGAGTGATATCAAGAAAATCTGCCGGGAGCTAGGTATAAATTACGACGAGTTTCGTCGCATATTGAAACTACCCTAGAATCGACCTTCGGAAGTTTGCTATTTGCAAGAAGCTAAAGCGTCCCTAAAATCTCTGAACGGCAGCATCTTCTTCCTGTCGGGGAAGAACACGACGGTCGGCACGGCGATGGCGGCACCATAGAAGCCCGACTCCTCTGTGTAGTAGTCCGTGACCTTGTGCGTCCCCATCCTTATAAAAAAGGTACGAGCCGTCAGAGGGATGATCACGAGCTTAGAGCCTCTTAAGCCGCTCGCAGCTGCAACATCTAATTTTCAATCCCATTTTTGAAGAAAATTTGCCAATTTGCCCTTCTGCCCTAAAAAC
This sequence comes from Candidatus Alkanophaga liquidiphilum, assembly GCF_053996935.1. Lineage (NCBI taxonomy): Archaea > Methanobacteriati > Methanobacteriota > Methanomicrobia > Candidatus Alkanophagales > Candidatus Alkanophaga > Candidatus Alkanophaga liquidiphilum. The sequence goes on along the minus strand of NZ_JBMXYC010000072.1, from coordinate 23,802 downwards.
TAAACCTCAGGTTCGCAACTGCCCCGGAGAGGAACGCCAAAAGCCCGAGGAGCGCGGCTATCAGCGTTTTTTGGCGGAGCTTCCGCACGCTTCCGCCCCTGATTAATGTGAGCGAGGTGTGGACGAAGGCGGCGTCCGCAAATATCAGTGGCACGAGATACGCGAGGTTCATGCGATACGGCTCCGCAGTGAAGAACGGCAGCGGACTGAGCGCCACCGCTGCCATGAAGAGCACTGCCGCCGACCTTCTGGCGGCTATCTCGCCGTATTTCAGGGCTACTGTCCGTACGCCACGGAGCGCATCACCCCTAACATCCATAATGCCTTTCATTATTTCCCTGCCGACGCCTGCGAGCAGTGAGATGGCGAAAAGCGTGAACACCGCCTCGTTAACGATGCCGACGACGAGCGCTCCGAAGAGGAAGGGAACTGCCATCGTGAAGCCTATGTAGAAATTCCCGACGACACCGAATTTTTTAAGCCAAAGGTCGTAAGTGGCGCCGAGCACTGCGAGCGTCGCCGCCACTCCGAAACACAGGGTACCAAGTGGCAGCGCCGCCAGCACACCAAGCGTCGTCGCAACCGCCGCGGTGTAAAGGGCGGCGTTCGGCGAAAGCTCGCCGCTCACGAGCGGGCGGTCGTAACGCTTGTTCACTACGTCGCTCTTGTAGTCGCAGTAGTCATTAAGCGCAAAAGTCCCGGCTTCGATGAGCAGTGCTGTTAAGAAGCCAAAAACCGCCTTCTGCCAAAAAGCAAGGCTCAACCCGCCAACCACAAACATGCCCACTAAAACGCCAATCCCATACATTATGCCATGCTCAAGCCTCGTAAGCCTCCAAAACGAGGCGATGCGCATTTTAGCTAACAAACTTAAATTAAGCACGCGAGTCAGCACCTATCGCGCCCTGCCGTATTTCATTAAACGACGGTATTTACCGTAGCGGTCGGTCGGCGAGAACCTCGGCGGCAGCGGGTTGCGGGTATGCTCGCCGCACCGCACGCATACATCCTTAAGCGTATATTCCCCACACTTCACGCATTTTTTTATCTTAGATGTCATCTGTGAAAGGTGCCCATGCCCTTATTTTTGGTGACGACCTTAATTGCGGCATCTGCCGCTTTCCGCAGGGCGTTTTCAGCCTTTTTGTAGTCGGGCGCCGTTACTTTGAACAGGTAGCGGGGCGCTCCCATGTAAATGATTTCGAGCTCCACGTTGCCGTCAACGACGCTCATAGCCTTTTTCAACGCCTTTTTTATCACGTCCACGCCGTTCGGCAGCGGGCAGCTCAACTCGACGTTCGCCGAGACGCTGACGGTCGGTGGCTTTATGTTCGCCGCCGCGACCTCGTAGATCCCTTTGGCGTATTCTTCGTCGACGACCTTTTTTAGTGCGCCCACGCCGTTGATTACTGCATCCTCAAATGCTGAGTATATGCTCCCGTAGGCGTCGAGCAACTTCTCAGCAAGCGCTTCTTTTTCTTTCTCGGTGATGTTCAGCGACTCCGCCACTAATTCCAGCCACTTCTTCGCCTTCTGCTCGCTCTTCCATTCCCTTATTTTCTCAGCACGCTGCGTTGGTTTCACGTCTTTCAGAGAGAGGTCGATGTGCCCTCTTGCCTTGTCCACGTGGAGAACCTTGCATACAACCTTCTGCCCTTCTCGGACGTAGTCCCGAATGTAGCGCACCCAGCCCGACGCTATCTCTGAAATGTGTATCAGGCCCTCCTTTCCATACTCCTCGAGCTCCACGAATGCGCCAAAATCCTTGACCTTGCGCACCGTGCAAACGACCAATTCCCCTTTTTCAGGCCACTTTTCCTTTCCCATCTCGTGCACCCATGATTTACGCCAACGCCTCTACGACCCTTTTTGTTTTGATTGCAGCCCGTCCGCCTCTCGGCTCCGCCAACGTCCTACCACACACCAAACAACGGACGACAGTGCTCGCCCTTTCAAATATTATCTGTTCGTTCCCGCAGTCGTCGCACTTCACCTTCAAAAACCTGTTCTGCGTCACCCTCGTCGGCATAACTCTTTCCCCACCCTACCTTTTTACTACGTCTCCACAAGTTCGAACCTTGATGCTCTGAAGCCCTCTCTTGTATGCGACTTTTTACACTCCACGCACGTGTATCTCAAAAACACTTTCTTCGTCGGCTTGTCGCCGCCTGGGACTTTTGAAAACTTTCCGCTGTTCCCGATTCTTGCCTTCTGCTTCTTTTTCTGGCGTGCGATTCGACTTAATGACGACGCTTTCCCTCTTTTTACTTTTTCGACCTCGTGTAGCGAATGCTTCTTACAAAAGGGGCAGAACGTTCTAATCCTCTTCGGCATCTTCACCTTTACCACCTTCTTTTAACTTTTATCTGCACGGCAACGCCCTTTTTGCACAGAATTTCAGCATTGTCTTTCGGCAGCGTGAGCACGTCCTCCCGCCGCACCTTATACACTTTGCCATCAATGCCAATGAACGCCGGCACGCTCTCAAGCATGCGCACCACATAAAAATCCGCAGGTGCGTTCGTCGCTGCCACCTCCCCAGCAGCCTCCGCTGCCGTCCCAATCTGCCTGCCTACTTTTGCCCCACTTGTGCGTTCTGGTAGCGACTTTACGCTAACACCCACTGCCTCAGCCGCCACGACGGCACGTGCTGCCGCATGCGGATTGCTTTCGTCCTCTTTTTCCTCTCTCTCCTCGCCAAATATTGCTCGCATGATGCGTTTCCTCCCTTCCTCGATGCAACTCGCCACGCCCTCGAATATTGCCCTTTCGGCGGGCGTCAACCCCTTAGGCGGGGTTTCCGCGCCTGAGCTTGCGACCTTCACAATCTTTCCGATACGCCTTCTAAATATGTCCTCGATTTTCGCTTTTGCACTCCGTATCTCATCCTCGATGAACGCCTTTCTCGTATCGTTGGCGCTCTCTCTTTCCTGTTCGAGATTCCTTATGTAATTACGCACCTCTTCATAAAAGTTTTGTGGCAGTTCCTGCAGTAAGGGCGAGCTTCTCTCCTTATACAGGATCTCCCAAAGCTTTTCTACGTCCATTGGCTGCACCCGCCATGCTACGAGAGCTCCGCCACACCTGCGCACATCAGAAAAACGGCGGCGTGCACCGGAAGTTTCTCCACACCCTCTTCTACCTTGTATGTAGCACCTTTTAAGAAAATATTTGCCGGGCGGGTTATCTTAATACGCACCTCCTCGTCGCCGAAGACGACAGCATCTTCCAAAGGGTCGAAACCCTCAAGCTCTTTTACCGTCATTGGCTTCACTAAGAAGCCCGTCTTCCCGTGTAGCGACGTTGGCATCCTTATTAGCCTTTTCACGTCCGCCGTCACAGGCTCGTCAGGTCTGTCCTCGTATTTCACACGCTCCTTCTCGATTATACGCTCCCATATGCGCTTTGGGAAACGAGGAATCTGGTCGAGGTTGCCCGCCCTTATGTTTTTCAGAGCTTCTCCGTTTCGTGCAACCCGCATCAACTCTCTTGCACGCTTCTCGCCGATGCCCCTAATGCTGAGTAACAAACGCAATGCGCTTTCCTCGTCCATCTTGGCAAGCCCCTCTAAGAAGCTCATCAAGCCGCTGTGCAACTTCTTGCCCCAACCCTCAGACGCAAGTAAGATTACAGCTTCTCTTCGCACCTGTCTCCTACCCAGCTCGCCTGCCACCGCAGCTTTTACCAGAAATTTTTCTATTTTCATGCCTCTCGCCGTTACGTAGTCCACAATCTCACGCCGCTCCTTGCTTCCAAGTCTCTTAACGCTTTCGTCCCGGACGTGCACGTGGTAGCCCCGAGACCCCGAAAAAACTACCTCTATCACGTTTTCCTCAAAGCCGAAGTCGCCAGTGAGGAAGTCCAAGAGCTTTAAAGTCTCTTTCTTCACGATGTTAAGCATTTCAGGATAGCTCCGCTTCTCAGTAACGATGTGGTCGGCGTCGAGGTCGAAAATGAGGTCGGCGCCGAGCCAGCCCTTTTCGTCCATCTCCGCTGCTGGGTCCTCGTATAGAGCAGAAGAATAATAAACGTGCGCAGGTGCGCTCTTCTTGAGATAAGAAACGAGGGCGGTGGGCGTCGCAAACGCACGGTGCCGCCGCATCACGGTTTTTTTCGGATAACTTGCGTCGAAAAGCACGAAGCCCCACTCACGACGCTCAAGCTCCGGCGGCAGCCTCAACGCCGCCTGCCTGTAATATTCAGCAAATTTCCGTCGCACGAATATCTTTGTCGTTTCATCCATGGGGTGCTTTATACTTCGGTTTCCTTTTGATAATTGTGTTTGAAGTTCTGCACAAAGACCTGATGGGACGCATTGGCAGGCTGGAGACGCCACACGGCGTCGTGGAGACGCCGACGCTCATGCCGGTAGTGAATCCGAACTTGATGCTGGTAGAGCCGAGCGAGCTTGAGCGGTTCGGTGCCGAGATGCTCATCACGAACGCTTATATCATTTATAAGAAGAAGGAGTTGAGAGAAAATGCTTTAGAAGGCGGTGTTCACAAGCTTTTAGGATGGGAAAAGCCTCTAATGACAGACTCCGGCTCCTATCAACTTTACGAATACGGCGACGTTGAAGTCTCTAACAAGGAAATCGTGGAGTTCCAGCTGGAAATTGGGGCAGACGTCGTCGTCCCTTTAGACATACCGACGCCGCCGGACGCCCGGCGGGAGCGTGCGGAGAACGACCTCGAAAAGACGCTGCGCAGGCTTGAAGAGGCTAAAGCTGTCTTGGGCAGGCGGGACGAAAAGCCGCTGCTCGCAGGGCCGATACAAGGCTCGACGTTCCTCGATTTGAGAGAGCGGAGCGCGATGGCTGCTTCGGGAATGGGCTTTGACGTTTACCCGATAGGCGGGCTCGTCCCGCTGCTTGAAGCCTACAGATACAAGGAGCTTGTCGAAATAATCATAACAGCTAAACGGCGGCTGCCTGCAGATGCCCCCGTGCACCTTTTCGGCGTCGGGCACCCGATTTTCTTCTCACTTGCCGTCGCCCTTGGCTGTGACCTTTTCGACTCCGCCGCTTACGCCCTCTACGCAAAGAACGACCGCTACCTGACGAGCGACGGCACCTACTTCCTTGAAGACTTGCAGTATTTGCCATGTTCGTGCCCGGTATGTTCGAAATACAACATCAAATACTTAAAGGAGTGCGGCAGAGAGGAAAGAGCAAGACTCCTCGCTGAGCATAATCTTCACGTGACGTTCGCCGAGATAAGGGCGGTAAGACAGGCGATTTGGGAGAACAGGCTCTGGGAGCTTTTAGAGCGGCGATGCCGTGCGCACCCCTCGCTGCTCAGCGGCTTGAAGAAAGTTTCAGAGCACGCAGAGCTCCTTGAAAAATACGACGTTTCTACGAAACGCTCGTTCTTTTACCTCGGGGAGACATCAGCACGCCGCCCTGAGGTCCTAAGGTATGCGAGGCGGCTTAGCCGTTTTGAAGCTGGCAGGCGGGCGCTCGTCGTCGCCATCAGCGGGACTGCGACGCTTGAAGGAGTTTGCGAAGCTCTGAAACTTAACCTGCGGGAGTTCGACAGTGTGTTTCTCGTTAAGCCGCCGTTTGGTCCCTACCCGCTGGAGCTTCAAGGAACATATCCAATAGGGCAGTCGGAAGTGCCAACGCCCATGGACTACGAAGGACTAACGGCGGCGCTCGAAAACGTCTTGAAGCTGCTAGAGATGAACGACGGTGCAGAATTCGTGTTCGTGTGCGATGGAACATGGGAAAAGCACCCACTCATCCGGAAAATAAAGACGAAATGCCTTTTCGTGCCAGTTACCCTTGAATAATTTTGCGAGGAGCTGAAGCAGCATTCCACTCACTTCTTCCCCTGTATAATCTCATGCAGCCTCACGACGCCGCCAACGATCATGACCGCTGGGGGGCTCACATTTCCCCTTCTTGCCAACTCCACGATATTTCCGAGCGTTCCTGTGAGGACTCGCTGCTGCGGCGTCGCTCCACGTTCTATTATTGCGACAGGCGTCTTCGGACTCTTGCCACCCTCTATCAGCAGTCTTACGTTGCGCTCGAGACTCTTAATGCCCATCAGGATGACGAGCGTGCAATCAAGCGTCGCAGCGTGCCTCCAAAGTCTCTCATACTTCTGTTTTTCATCTTCATGCTCGGCGGCGCTGTGCCCCGTGAGGATGAGCAGCGCCGAGGAATATTCGCGATGAGTTAGCGGAATCCCGGCGAGCGCCGGGACTGCGATTGCGGACGTGATGCCGGGGACGACCTCGAAAGGTATGCCCTCGCGTGCGAGGAACTCCGCCTCCTCGCCACCACGCCCAAAGACAAAGGGATCGCCTCCTTTCAGCCTGACAACATTTCTACCCTTTCGAGCTTCCTCCGCCATGAGCCTGTTAATTTCGTGCTGCGTCGTCGTTTTTCCGCGGTCGTTGCTTTTTTCGTGATCCTCAGAGCTCTTGCCCACGCACACGAGCTTTGCGGTTTTCGGCAGCAGCTTTAGAATCTCGGCGCTCACGAGCCTGTCGTATAAGACGACGTCGGCATCGTCTAAAATCCTTTTAGCTTTCAAGGTCAGGAATTCGGGGTCCCCAGGACCCGCACCTACGAGATATACTTTCCCCACACTTTCACCATACTGTTGCTTATTTTAAAGTGTCGTGCGCGTTTCTGAAAGAGCAAAACCGGGTTTCCCCCTATTTATGGTTCAGAACCTTTGTTATAATATGGACGTCATAGGCTTAGGCGCTTTGAACTTTGACGTTTTATACCTCGTTGAGCGGATAGCGAGGGGGGGCGAGGAAGTGGGCGTTATAGACGTGAAGAGCGCAGCAGGCGGTTCCGCCGCAAACACGACCGTCGGCCTCGCCCGCTTAGGCTTGAGTGTCGGCTTCATCGGCGTCGTCGGCAACGACAGCGAGGGCGAGTTCATCCTCGAAGAGTTCCGCAAGGAGCACGTCGATACGTCTCGCATAAAAGTAGAGGAGGGACATACCGGAAGAGCGATGAGCTTCGTTGACGCCGAAGGAGAGCGTGCGCTTTACATACTGCCCGGCGTCAACGACGCCCTCCACCTCGAAGACCTCGACATCGAATACGTGAACGACGCAAAAATCCTACACACCAGCTCCTTCGTCAGCCGAGAGCAGCTTGAGATGCAGAAAGCGCTGGCGAGGGTTATGAAAGCGAGGCTCAGCTTCAGCCCCGGCATGCTCAGCTTCAAGTTCGGACTTGACGACATCTTGGAGATTGTGGAGCGGAGCGATTTTCTGTTCCTGAGCTTTGAAGAGCTGGAGGCGCTCGTCAAGGGAAGGCTTGACATCAAGCAGGATAGCGGGCAAAGTATTAAAAGCAAGAAGAAGACGCTCGCCGAGGAGGGTGCCGCATTCCTTTTGGATTTGGGAGCGGACGTGGTGAGTGTGACTCTCGGGAAACTCGGCTGCTACGTCGCCGATGGCGAAGAGCGGCACTTCGTCAAAGCGTATCCTGTGGAAAACGTCGTGGACACAACGGGAGCCGGCGATGCCTTCGTCGCTGGTTTTTTATACGGCGTGCTGAGCGGAAGACGCTTGGAAGACTGCGGGCGGCTCGGAAACATTGCGGCGGCGTTCTGCATCAGAGAATACGGATGCAGAAAGGGACTTCCGAGCAGAGAACAGCTCGAAGATGCGTTTTCGAAATTCGCCGCCAAATAACGATGCAGCACGGCGAGCGCCGTTAGCTTAGTCGGCTTTTGCATTGCTTTTCATCACGCCCGTCGCCTTGGCAAACTCACGCATGTCAAGCTTGGCTCGCAATAACTCATAAATCTCTAAATGATGCATCGAGTCATACACATTGGTGCCATGCTTTATATGGCTTCAACGACGACCACGGTGGCGTCGTCATCGTCCTTGCCATGCTCCTCTAATATTCTTTTTGCGGTACTTTCGAGGCTCGTGAAGTCATATTCCGAGGGTGCAAACCTCGAAATACCGTCAGTGCACATTACGAGCACGCTGCCGCTCCTGAACGAGTATTCGAACCTCCGTAGCTTCCTGAGGTTGTAGCCTATTATCCCGCCGAGGGACGTAAGGTGCGAAGTGCCGCTTTTCGTCTTTATCAGGGCGGTGATGTTGCCTACGCCCACGTAGGACAGCCTTTCTTTTTCTTTATTCACGAGGGCGGCGCCGACGACGGCGCCCCTTGTTCCCATAAGGGACCCGTGGCAGCCACGCACGAACATCTCAAGCTCGATGCCGAGCCTGAAATTCCGCTCTGCGAACTCTAAAACTTTCTGGGCTGCGACGCTCGCCGCCTCACCATGCCCCAAGCCGTCAGCCACCACAACTAACGCACTTTCATCAAATTCTCTCAAAAAGAAAGCATCCCCGTTTACAGTTTCACCTTTTTTTGGACGTGATGCCGCCGCAAATCTCAGCTCCAACATTGTCCCTCTTTTCGGTTTAAACTTTAAATCGCTCCTCCCTGCGCCTGTAGTCGCTATGACGCACGTCACACAGTCTGCGCTGGGAGTAATGATTTCGGTAGTAAGTCCACAAGCGTGTAACTTCTGATTTGCGATCTTCTTATGCGGCTTATCTCGCCGAGCTTGTAGTCGAGGACTCTTACGTTATATACATCTCTCGCATACAAGTCGAAAAGGAGCTTGACCCTAACGCCATTCAGCCTCAGAACTATTGCCCCCGGCGAAACTGCGTATTTCAAATCTTCTACTTGATTCACGATTTCGTTCTTCACAAAGAAGGGCGGGACTAGCGGCGGGTCTATGCTCAGCTCCTCCTTCCTCATCTCGACAGCACGCTCGACGGCGTCGGCAACGCTCTTCAAAAGGTCGATTTCCGTCAGCTTTTTAAAGCGGTGCGGGTAGCGTCCGATGCCGCTGACGTAAATGCATCCCTCTAAGCCCTCAATCTCGGGAAGCCCCGTAACGACTACGGGCACGTTCAGGTCGGCAAAGTGTTTAATCTTGTCCTCGATGCACCTTTTGAAGTTGCCCAAGCACACGACTGCGACATCATGCTCCTCAATGAGTGCGCGTTCTTTCTTGCTGAGCTGTGCGATTCTCCTGCCCACGCCCCTTGCGAGCCCTATCATGTTCGTCTGGGCGCCCCGCCGCCTTAAAAATTCGGCGATATCGCAAAGCGGGTGCGGGAGGTGGTGCCTCGTCACCGTGGGTGCGACGACGGCAATCTCGGTTCCGAGAAGCGGTGCCTTCCTTATCGACCCTTGTATTTCCTTGACGCACGCTACGATGTGCTCGTAGTCCTCGACGGGTGCCGCAAACGTAATTTGCGCCTCTTGGGCGAAAATACGCTTCGTTATGATGTAGCCGCCGAGGTCCTCAATAAGCTCTAAGAGCTTCCTGTGCTTGTAAGAGCCGCCCTCGAAAATGTAATTTTCATACATCCTCCAAACTTGGACGCCGCTTTTAAAGAAGGTTTCGCTTGGGTTAAATCTGCTTCCCCCTCTTATTCGGCGTATGCTCGAAGAGCTAGGACAAAGGAATTTGGAGAAGTGCATCCAAAGGAATAAAGAAGAAATGAGCAGGCAGGACATGGTAAAGCTTCTGAAGGAGTATGGAATCAAGCCTTCGAAGTGGGCGGGGCAGCACTTCCTCATTGACGAGCGGGTTGCGTGGCGTCAGATAGAATACGCAAACGTCTCCAAAAACGACGTGGTTTTAGAAATAGGCGCCGGGCTTGGGAGCCTTACTGAGAAGCTTGAGAGGGTGGCTGGGAAGGTTTACGCCGTTGAGAGGGACGAGCGGCTCTGCGAGGTTTTGAGGGAGCGGTGCGAGCGGGCTGAAATTATTCAAAGCGATTTTCTGAAGGTAGAGCTGCCGAGATTCAACAAGGTCGTCGCAAACATCCCTTATAAGCTATCTTCGGTAATCACATACCGGCTGCTGACGCTCCGCCCGAAGGTTGCAGTCATCATGTATCAGAAAGAGTTCGCAGAGCGGATGGCAGCAAAACCACGCACGAAACAATATGGGCGGCTTTCTGTCTTGGTGCAATTCTTCGCCGACGTTGAGCTTTTGGAAGTCGTGCCTCGCCGCTCGTTCTTCCCGCCGCCGAAAGTGGACTCGGCAATTGTGAGGATAAAGCAGATGCGTGAGCTGGACGCCGCCGGCAAAGAATTTTTGCAGTTCGTTAGTGTCCTCTTTTCGCAAAGGCGGAAGAAGCTGAAAAGTAGCATTAGGAAGCTTGGAATCTCAGAGCGCGACTTCGACGGCGAGCGGCGTCCCGAAGAGTTGAGTCCCGAGGAGCTTTGGGAGCTGTTTCAGAAGGTCAAGCAAGCTAAAGCTTAGAGCCAAAAACTAAAGCTTAGAGCCAAAAACTAAAGCTTAAAGCTGAGAACCTCTTCTCCGTGCTCCTTTGTCCTTATCTTTACTTTTAGATTTTCAGAGGCTGCCATCTTCGCAAGCTCCAAAATCTCGTCTCTACTGAAGGCTTTTTCCCGCCTCAGCCGCTCGTCCATCGCAAGTTCAGGGCGTCCCTGCTGGATAACGTATGTGCAGGAGCCGAAAATACTTCTCAGCTGCGATGCTATTTTCTTAACTTCTGCCTCCGCCACTAAGCCCCTGAAAACAGTCGTCACCGCTTCAAAGTCCGCATTTTCACGCCGCAGAACCTCTAAGGACGCACGAACACGGGCGGCGACGCCCTTGACACCCGTTATTCTCTCGTAGCTCCCGTCATCGAGCGGCGCCTTCACGTCTATGAAAACCTTATCCAGCAATTTTTCCTTAAGCAGCTTTTCCAGCCTTTCGGGGTAAAACCCGTTAGTCTGAACGGCAACGAGCAACCCCTCCTCCCTCACGAGTCGAGCAAGCTCGGAAACCGCTGCAAACTGCATCAGCGGCTCGCCGCCGGAAAACACAACGGCATCAACAAGAAATTTAGCATCCCGCACGCCTCGCATCAGCTCCTCAAGCGGCACGTAGTTCTTGCCCTCTAAAATCTTGTAGTTCTGACAGTAAAGACAGCGCAACGGGCAGCTCCTGAGAAAAATGACGTGCGCCACCTTGCCACGCCAATCCACAGTCGAAACGTGGACGACGCCCCCAACGTTCGCCTTAACTTCACCTTTCATGCTTTCACCCTGAGAAGTTTCTTCTCCAACAACTTTAGCTTTTTCCCCTCTTCAATCCTCAAAATCCAGCGCAATGGCAGCCGCTCTCTCCTGTAAAAGGCGCCAGCAATCGCTCCGCAGAGCGCAGCAATGGTATCAGTGTCGCCGCCGAGGTTCACAGCCGCAATAATCGCCTTTTTCAAATCTTCTGTCTGGTAAAACACGGAAATCGCTGCCGGAACGGACTCGTGCGCATACATACTCACGCCGACCTCCGCAGGTAGCTTCCAAAGCGGCGTCGCCACCGCTTCCTCCAAAACTTTGTCTACCTTTGGGAAATTGGTTTTCGTGCCGAAGTTTCGTCCACGCCTCGCACCCTCCAAGCTTGCTTTTAAAATTTTGTCTTTTTCATGCCGCCTCGCTGTCGAAATCCCTGCTTTCCTTGTCGTAATTGCCGCATGCACCGCAAATGCGATGGCGCACGCACCGGAAACGGCAACGTCGGCGCCGTGCGTCACGAGCGTCGCCTCCACGACGTTCCTTAATAAATTTTCGGGAGAAGAGCAGATGGCAACCGGCACAGCACGCACCGCAGCGCCGTTCGTGGCCCCCGAAGTTGCAACAGCATCTATGTTTTTCTCAAGCCTTTTCAGAGCCTCCGTCGTGCTCGGACCGATTCTGCGGAGCCTCGCTCTGTTTTCCAGAAGCTTCTGTGCTATTTTTTTGCGGTTGACGCTACGCGCCTCGACCAGCGCCTCGGCGGTCAGCAGTGCTAAGAGCGTGTCGTCTGTCGTCTCCGCACCGCTCAGGAAATCTGTTATTTTACCATACCTCCTCAAAATTTCTTCCCGCGGCAGACCCTCTATGGGGGAGCCCAAGACGTCGCCCACCGCGAGTGAGATTAAGCATCTACCCGAGGGCACATCTTTATATGTGATGAAGACGATATAAAAGAGTGGAGAAGGAGGACAGCCCTACCAGCAGGGGGCTTATTAATTTTTACGTGAGCTATTCAGTGCGTCCGAATCACGGGAGGTGGGAGCTTTGAGAGTCGCTATATTTGGACAGGGATATGTAGCATCTATACTCGCCGTTGGGCTTCAAAGGATAAAAAACGGCGAGATAGGCTACGTGGGCATCCCGCTTGCGGACTGCATCCCTGCGAAGGTGGAGGACATTGAGCTGACCACGGCATTCGACATTGACGTGAGCAAGGTGGGCAGACGCCTCTCAGAGGTCGTTCGGGCATACTGGCATGACGGGATAAAATTCGAAAACGACTACCGTGTCAAGCTGGGCTACGAGGACCTGCGAGGGCGGGACGTCGCCGTAGATCTCGAAGAGATTGTGGGGCGGCTGGTTGACGAGTATCGGCAGGAAGATGCTGACATTTTCGTAAATTTAATAACGACTGAGAAGGCGGAGCCCTTCGAGGACGTGCAGGCGCTGAAAAGGGCGATAAAAGAGAACGCCGTGGACAGGGTCTCGCCGGCACAGCTATATTTCTACTCAGTCGCTGAATACGAGCGCCCATCAGCATTCATAAACTGCATACCGTCGCCGATCGCGAACGACCCTGCATGCGTGGAGCTTGCAAGACGCTCTAAGACCGTGGTCTTCGGCGACGACGGGGCGAGCGGTGCCACGCCCCTGACCGCTGACCTCCTTGCACACCTGCAGCAGCGGGGACGCAGAGTCCTTTGCATCTCCCAGTTCAACATCGGCGGCAATACCGACTTCCTCTCGCTCCTGGAGCCCGAGCGCAACGCCTCCAAGGAGACGACGAAAAGCTCCATCGTCTATGATATCCTAGGCTACGACGCCCCTCACTTCATCAAGCCCACCGGTTACCTTAAGCCGCTCGGCGACAAGAAGTTCGTGGCGATGCACATCCCCTACATCTCGTTCAACGGCGCCGAGGACGAACTGATAATCAATGCGAGGATCAACGACAGTCCGGCGCTCGCAGGACTCGTAGTCGACCTGATAAGGCTTGCGAAGCTCGCCATCGAGCGTGGCGAGTTCGGGACCGTGTATCCGATAAACGCATTCTACATGAAGATGCCAGGACCTAGGGAGGCACGAGCAATCCCGAAGGTCTTCGCTTTCGAGCTGGTGAAGGGCTGGGTCTATGAAGGCGCTGATACTGGCGGCTGGAAGGGGCACGAGGCTGAGACCTATTACGACGGGGAGGCCGAAGTCCGCAGTTGAGGTCTGCGGCGTCCCCCTCATCCTCCGCAATCTTTTTTTCCTTGAGAAATTGGGGTTGGATGTCGTCGTTGTCGTCGGCTACAAAGCGGAGGAGCTTGTGAGAATTCTGAAAGACAGAGCGGAAGTCGTTTACAATGACAACCTCGACAAAGGCAATGCATATTCTGTTTTCTGCTCAAAAGAGGCTTTGCGGAATGAAGATAAATTTCTTGTTTTGATGGGCGACCACCTTTACAGCTTTGAATTCCTGAAAAAAGCTCTGGACGCCCCCGAAAACTCGGCAATCGTCTGCAGGGAGAATGAGGTGATAGGGGTAGAGGAGGCGACGAAAATTCTTGCAGAAGACGGCAAAATCGTGGACATAGGCAAGGACTTGGAAAACTGGAATTACATAGACACCGGCGCCTTCATGTGCACGCCTCGCATTTTCGAAGTGCTGGATGAGATTTTTGCAGAAAGGAGTAGTGCAGAGTGGTCAGAGACTGTCAAAGCCGCTGAGATGAGCGTTTACGAGGTGGATGAGTTTTGGGTGGACATCGACACCCCTGAGGACGTAAAAAAGGCGGAGAAAGCCCTTCTAAAAAGCTTAATCAAGCCTGAGGATGGAATTATTTCCAGAAATTTGAACAGAAAACTCTCGCTTAGGATTTCTAAATTTTTGTGTTCTTATAACGTGCATCCTAACACTATTTCCACATGTTCATTCCTACTGTCGTTAGCGGCGGCAGTGTTCTTCTCCCACGCCTCTTACCTCCTAGGGGGGCTGTTAACGCAGGTTTCGTCAGTGATTGATGGCGTTGATGGAGAGGTGGCAAGGTTAAAGTTCCAAGCGTCGAGCTTCGGCGGCTTCTACGATGCAATCCTCGACAGATATGCCGATGCGCTCATCCTCGCCGGTATATTTCTCTCCCTTCCCTTTTCCAGCCCTAACACCCACATCGGTCTCATCAGCTTCTTCTCCTTCTTTTTTGCGGTTTTAGGCACGTTTCTCATCAGCTATTCCACTTCCAAGTTTTACGAGACCTTTAAGATGCGGGCTGAGCGGCTGGAGCGGGGGCTAAGATTCATTCCGGGGAAGAGGGATGAAAGACTGTTCCTTATTTTCGTCTTTTCGACATTTGCGGAGTTTTATGCAGCTACGACGCTCATGCTGATGCTTCTCGTTTTACTCGCAACATTAACAAATGGACGTGCCGTCGGCAGGCTGCTCATCGCAAGACGCTTGGAGCAAGAGATGAGGCTGCGACGAGCCGGCTAAAATACCGCTACGGCTCCTGCGGGCGAGAGTCACAGCCCGAGGTGCCTGTTCCGCATCGTCTTCGTTCTGCGTAGAGCGGAATCGGTCAAAGCCCTAATTTCGCAAGCCTCGTCACAAAGTCCACAACTCTGCAAGAATAGCCAAACTCGTTGTCATACCACGAGAGCACCTTCACAAGGTTTCCGAGGGCATTCGTGGAGGGCGCATCCACGATTGAGGAGTGTTCGTCGCCGATGAAGTCTATGGAGACGAGCGGTTCGTGGCAGACCGCCAGTATGCCTCGAAGCTCGTTGTTTGCGGCGTCTTCGAACGCATTATTCGCTTCTTCGGCGCTCACTTCCCGCTCGAGCTCCGCCACGAGGTCCACGATGGAGACGTTCGCCACCGGCACCCGCATCGCAAGCCCGTCGAGCTTGCCTTTCAACTCGGGGATGACCTCGCCGATTGCTACCGCCGCTCCTGTCGTCGTCGGGATGATGGAAAGCGCTGCTGCCCTCGCCCGCCGTAGGTCGCTGTGCTGCAGGTCCAAAATGCGCTGGTCGTTCGTGTAAGCATGGACAGTCGTCATGAAACCCTTCCGGATGCCGAATCTCTCATGCAAAACTTTAGCGACAGGCGCCAAGCAGTTCGTCGTGCACGACGCCAGCGAGACGATCTGATGACGCTCGTGGTCATACATGGCGTCGTTTATGCCAGGCGCAATAGTCACGTCAGGATTTTTTGCAGGTGCGGTGATAACAACCTTTTTGCAGCCCGCTTTCAAGTGCTTTGACGCTCCCTCGCGGTCTCGGAAACGTCCCGTCGCCTCGACTACGACATCCACTTCGAGCTCCCGCCACGGAAGCCTCTCAGGGTCTCGCCCCGAAAGCACCTTTATCCGGCAGTTGCCAACCACTAGCTCGTCGCCGTCAGCCCGCACGTCCTCGTTAAGAGTGCCGTGCACGGAGTCATATTTCAGGAGGTGCGCCAGCGTGCTCGCCGCCGTGAGGTCGTTCACTGCCACGATTTCAAAGGCGGAGCCGAGCACGCCCTTTTTAAGAGCGGCACGCAATACTATCCTTCCTATCCTCCCAAAGCCGTTTATTGCCACCCGCATGAAAGAGAATTAAAGAGAAGATTTTAAAAAATTAGGCGTTTAAGCTTGGTGGTTCTACTCTTGTTTTCAAAGACGCCAGACGGCGGGAGGCTTTTTAAATTATGGACATGATGGTGAGCAGCAGCTAACGCCAGCGGAAAGCGCGTGCCTCGCAAATCGGCGTGCGCGCAACAAATGGAACGAGATACAAAGTTTGTATAGTTATATGCAACTTACTCGCACTTTACAAGAGGATGCATCTTATTTCATGAGCTCGTTCTCAAAACCTTTATCTTTTTGTTGCTTGCAAGACCCTTCCGCACGGGAGGAGTAAGGGGAGGTGGGCGGGTTAGGTAAATACGCTGCCAGATAGACTGTATCTTGTAGCCCGCTCCTTAAGAGAGGGGTGGGATGCGGTTCGTGACCGTCCCGAAGGGTGTATGAGCGCAGAGCGTGAGGCTCCGAGTGAACGCCCAACCTCGCAAGCTTCACGGTGGAAGCCCCTTGTAAGCAAGGGGCGGAGGTCACCCTAAGAAAGATACTTCCCATCAGTATAAACTTCTTAAAAGGATGCCCTCCCGCCATTGCCGACGCTGGTGTAGGCGGGAGGGCGCTTGCTGCTTAGTATTTGCGTTTTCTCCTGAAA
Source organism: Candidatus Alkanophaga liquidiphilum (assembly GCF_053996935.1). Classification (NCBI taxonomy): domain Archaea; kingdom Methanobacteriati; phylum Methanobacteriota; class Methanomicrobia; order Candidatus Alkanophagales; genus Candidatus Alkanophaga; species Candidatus Alkanophaga liquidiphilum. The sequence continues at coordinate 7,565 of NZ_JBMXYC010000072.1, read as the reverse complement.
GCATAAACGAAGCCCAAAATAGCGCCTGCCGGCACCGCCATCGTCGTGAATTCGGGTATCCCAGTGTAATGGAATTTCTTAATTTCTATTACGTCATTTGCGCAGCTCACCGTAGCAAGCAGGTCCACGTAGCCCTCGCCGTAAATCCCAAATGTCGTCTTGGAGACCTTCATTTCTATAACGTAGTTCACAGCGCCGTTGTCCCAGTTCCAGTCATTATACTGCTTATAAACAATCTCTGCTTCTCCGATCTTAGTCCCGTTGACCATGTTGCTGAAGCTAACCAAGCACTGACCCACCTCGTAATCCAGCAACTCCCACTCTGGGTTTTTAAATACGTCCCCTACGTCGCCAAGCACCGTCCTACTATCGTTCGTCAGCTTCACTCCATACTCAAAATATCCGTCGCCGTCGAAGTCTAACGCTAAGTCCCCGGGTATGAGATGATACGTCCGCCTTCTCGACCAAGAATAGTAATCGCAGCCCTCTGGCGGCATGGACGTTATTATTGCAAAGTAGATATACGAGCCGTTAACGTCCTCATCAACATACATAGCTTCGATGTCACACTGCTCAATTCCCGGGTTGTTGCCCGGATTAGGTCCACTTGGCCAGTTTTCCACGACGCTCACCGCCGTTGGCGAGTCCGCATACCAGTCATTCGTTGGGTGAACGCCCCAGTCATCCAAGTCGCCGTCTATTACGTATGCGGCTGCAGTTCCCACCAGCGTCAGCGCCAGAAATAGCAACATTATAGTCGCTGTAATTTTGGTAATTTTGGCGCCCCTCACGATCTCACCTCCCTGTCGCCCATAGCCTCAATAGAGAGACTGTGAGCGCCATATATAAATTTTGCCAAAGCAGAAAAGAGATATTAACATAAAAAAGGTTACAAAAAGGTTATACCTAATTTAGTCCATCCTGAATGCACTTTTCTGACTTCACTTATAGTCCTTTACAACGTTTAAAGGAAACTTGCAATGATGTGTATTTTTCTTTCATGTCCGCTGTTACTTTAGAAAGATATACATCAGGGGTATTAGGATGGCTGCGAATAGTATCCAGCCAAGATGCGAGTGGAAGAACATCATCATATCCACTCCATAATAATATGCAATGACTGCGAGGGTCGAAACCCTTAGTAAGTTCGCGGCGTATGAGGCGACCGTCATGATTGCAAGTATTTTAAGGAGCTTTCTCCGCTCATAGGACTTTATGGTCAAGTCGTATGCGAGCAGCGTGCTTATGATGAGCAGCATGGAATACCAGCCGAAACATGCTAAGTCCATCCTTAACCAGACAGGCTCCACGCCTCGCACCTCGATTACATTCATCGTCGGCACGTCCAAACGCAGCCCTAATGCCCTTAGAACGCTGGAAACCGGAAGTGCGACGAAATAATGCCCGTAATATTTGGGTATACCTATGTCAAACCTTGAAGGGATGACATAGAGCGCCGCAAAAAACACTATGAAAAAGAGAGACATATACGTGCTAAACGCTCCGAGCTCGCACAGCCTTTTGTTTCTGGTGTTTGCGAGGATGAGAGAACCGCCGAGCAGTATTATCATCGAATCCAAGGTCTGGACCGCAGAGCCCAAAAGGTAGTTATAAGAAAGGTCCGCTACTATCAAAGCTGCGCCGACGGCAATCAGCAACTTTGAAGCTTTCCGCTCCGCTTTTGCCTCTCTGCCGCTCAATATGAAAAGAATACCGGCACAGACGCACAGGAATATCGCACCTATGACGGCGGAGCCGTAGGTTAGCTCTATGAATGCCCCTATTAGGAAAATTATCAATAAAAGTAGTAGCGTCTCAGACTTAATCTTAGCAACGTTAACTCCCATACCCCTCACGAAACAGAAAAGGAGGGGATGTTTCTAAAAAATTTTTATCCCCTCTAATTTATTTTCTCTGTCGTCTCTTCCAGATGTAAACGAGACCGATGACCATGCCCGCTGGTATTGCTACCGTTAGAAACTCCGGAATCGGGTTGTCTATGTGGTCATTGCCGCATGTATCAGCTATGTGTATCCTCTTGGTTGGGGGGTCTGTCAAATTCTTGCCTGCCATACCGACTGCGTCCTTGGGTATTGCCATCTCGATCACGTAGTTGTCGTATCCGTAGTCACTCACACCGATATTACTATAGTTTCCTGTTGCATTCCCAGTTTTATTATAGCCCCCTGTGAAGATCGAAGGAGCATTCTCTGGAACAGTTTCTGGCTCTTCCCAGTCCGGCAAGTAATATATATCCCACTGCGATATCGTTGTCCATGTACCAAGCTTAACGCCGTATTCATACCCGTATTCCCCGGTTGAGCTGTCTCCATCAAGATCCAGTGCAAGGTCTCCTGTACGGTGAGAGGGCATTGACGTCACAAGCAGAACGTAGATATACTCGTCATCTTCATCGAGATACTTTGCTTCCAGGTCCCATATTTCACCACCGACAGGCTCAGCAACTGGTGTGCCATCACTTAAGTGTACCAAATCCTCATAGTAGCGCGTGTAGCTGCTGCCAACGCCCGTGATGTGAACGCCGCAATAGGTGTCACTCCACTGTGGATCTATGTTATCCTCAACGATGAACTCAACCCCCTCATTTGGCACCCAAGTCTCATTCAGACTCCAGTCACCACCGGTCTTAATGTCTATGCCCCAGTCGCTTGGGTCACCGTCTATCGTGTATTTCAAAGCAACCGCTGTAGGCATCATCACAGCAAAAAGCACTGCAGCCAGCGACAACGTCGTTACGAGCTTTACACTTCTCATCTCCCTCACCTCCCTTCTCCTAAAAACCAGTAAAACACTTCACTTAGGTATTATAAAAAACTTTCTATCGACACAAGAGAAAATGCGAAGAAAAGATTTCTTCAAGCTTTTTAGCAAGTTTTGCCGCCTCAGCGCAAATTTTTGTGGTTTGGAGCCAAAAATTATTTTAATTATTTGAAAGTAAAACTAATATTATTTTGAATAAAATTGATTGTAGCTTTTTGATTATATTTGGCAAAATGATTTGGTAAGTTTTCTTTTTAAACGAAAATGAAATTATGGGCATGCTGGTGATATTGCTCGTAGCCGCGTCTTTCGCCATCACGATGGCAATAATACCCGCAGCCATCAGGAGGTTGGAAGAAAAAGGCATAGTAGCCACTGATTATTATAAAAAGGACTTAAGAAAAGTGCCCACAAGGGGCGGCGTTGCGCTCCTTTGCGTTGTGACCCTCATGCTCTCTTCTGCGATGCTTGCTCAGCATTTATGGCATACGCGTCTCGTGACCAAAGCTGACCTCGTATCTACACTCGTAGTCATGACGTTCGGGATATTCGGGGCTTTGGATGACTCCATGGACATCCACAGGGGTTTGAAAATAGTCTTTCCCTTCTTCTTAGCGCTCCCCCTGACCTTAACGACAAATACGACGGTGATGCCCCTCCCGCTCGTCGGAAGGGTCGATCTCGGCGTCTTTTACCTTTACCTCATAGTCCCGCTGTATGTGATGGTTGTGGCGAACCTCGTGAATATGCACTCCGGGTTCAACGGCTTGGCTTGCGGCTTGTCTATAATCCTTATGGCAACCCTCCTCGTCAAAGTCATGATGAGCGGCGGTGATTTTTTCATGTTAAGCTGCATGCTCGGCGCCGCCCTCGGCTTCTTCTGGTATAATAAATATCCGTCGAGAATATTCTTAGGTAACGTCGGCTCCTTTCTGCTGGGCGCCGCCCTCGGAGCCGCAATCGTCATTCACGGCTTTTTAGTTTCTGGGTTTATCATGCTAATTCCTCACACCGTCAACTTTTTGATGTATGTTTATTGGAGGGTAATGCACAGGCTTCATCCTGACGACGAAAGATGGAAAATAGTGAAGTTCGGAAGAGTTCGGGACGACGGCACGCTGGAAGTTCCAAACAGCTTGACGCTGAAGTGGGCGCTCCCCTACCGCCGGAGGATGACCGAGAAGCAGACGGTGCTAGCGATGTATGCGCTGACGATACCATTTTGTGTCGCTGCCGTTTTTATACCATATTGAGTATTAATTCAGGTTTATTTAGGCATTGGAAAAATTAAAATAGAATGGCACCTTGAAGCTGAAATGAAATCAAATGAAAATTTACGGCTTAAGCAGCGAGGAAATAGCAAAGGCTTTCAGGTCAGGGGCGCTCACTATTTCTGTTTATGGACTTGGGAAGATAGGTTTGCCGCTCGCCGCAGTTTTCGCTGAGAACGGTGCCAAAGTCATAGGGGCGGACATAAACGAGGCGCTCGTCGAAAAAATAAATGGTGGAGAAAACCCATTGCCCGAAGAGCCGGGCTTAAGCGAGCTTGTTGAGAAAAACGTGGAGCGTGGGCGGCTACAAGCAACATCGAACCTTAAAAAAGCCGCGCAACTCTCCGACGTCATGGTGATAATCGTGCCGACTCTTCTTGACGAAAGTAACGATCCTGACCTTTCGGCGGTCATTTCAGTATGCGAGGAACTTACAAAGGGGCTGGAAAAGGGCGATTTCGTCATTCAAGAGAGCACGGTTCCGCCGGGAACTACGCAGAACGTCATCGTGCCGATACTTGGGAAATCTGGGCTGAATATTGGAGAGTTTGGCGTTGCGCACTGCCCTGAACGTGTATCCTCGGGAAGGGCGATAAAGGACATTACGGAGGCATACCCGAAGGTCGTTGGCGGCGTAGACGAGCTGAGCACACGCACCGCCGCAGCCTTCTACAAAGTCATTAACAAAAAAGGCGTGATTCCTGTAAGCGATGCGACAACCGCTGAGGCTGTGAAGGTCTTTGAGGGGATTTATAGGGACGTGAACATCGCACTTGCGAATCAGTTGGCGCTCGTCTGCGAGGAGCTCGGCATTGACGCCATCGAGGTTTTCAGAGTTGCGAACACGCAGCCGTATTCACATCTGCACATGCCGGGTTGCGGCGTTGGCGGGCATTGCATCCCTGTTTATCCCCACTTCGTGATAAAGACTGTGAGAAGCGACACGAGTCTTCTTGAACTTTCCCGAAGGATAAATGACGGCATGCCACAGCACGTCGTGGGCACGCTCATGAAAATGCTGCGCTCAGTCGTCGTCGAGAAGCCAAAAGTCCTTATTCTCGGACTGACGTTCCGTGGCGGCGTAAAAGAGCTGAGATACAGCCCAGCATTGAAGATAATAGAACTGTTGAAAAGTGAAGGCGTAGAAGCGCTCGCATACGACCCCTTGCTGGAAAGGGAAGAGGTTGAAAAATACGCAAAGTATGTGACGCCCGATGCCTTTGACGGCGACGCCATTCTTATAGCGGCTGACCATTTGGAGTTCAAAAGGATAAATTGGAGCAGCCTCGGCAAAAAAATGCGGAACAAGATTGTCGTGGACGGGCGGCAAGTCGTGGACGTGGAGGCGTTGCGCCACATGGGCTTTAGATGCACGAGAGTTGGCATGCCCTGCTTCTGACTGCACAGGCTAAGACTTCAAAACTAAAGGCGTGTCATGCCCCGGAATGACGACGTCCGCAATTCCCTTAATTAGTTCAATGCTCCGTATCGCGGCTCTTCTGTCAACGTGGAGTCTTGGCGGCGTGTTTTGAAGCAGATTTCCTTTGCGGGGAATGGCGTCTCCTGCTACCACTACTTCCTTCTCTGCGTGGATGATGATTGAGATGTGCCCGTAGCAGTGCCCGTGCGTCTCGATTATCTCGATACTGCGGGCGTCGAAACGCTCAAAAAATTCCTCATAGGGAAGGTAATCTTTTGGGGCACCCGCTGCCCTTATCTGAAGCTCGTGCGCATACTTCTTGCAGCAGAAGAGCTCGTTGCAGCCGATATGGTCTCGGTGGAGATGGGTGTTTATTACTGCCTTTACATCCGTCGGCGAGAGCCCAAGCATCTCAAGCGCTGAAACTATCGCTTGGCAATCACCGCTAAACCCCGAATCTACAAGCGTTAGCACATCCTCTATGAAAACCACAGAAGACGATGCCTTTATTATTATATCTCCAGCCCTCTCCAATTCTCCTACCTTAAGCAAATAAACCCCCTCGCATATTCTCATTAATGAAACTCTTGGAGGTTTAATACAAAATGCGTGTCTTGATGCTCTCTTGGGAATTCCCGCCCTTGAAGATAGGAGGGATAGCGGAGCATGTCTACGAGCTTTCGGGAGCTTTGGCGAGGAAGGGCGTGGAGGTGCACGTAGTTACGCCGGAGCCGAGGGGGATGGCGCAGAACGAAAGCTGCGACACTCCGGGCGTTCATCTACATAAAATTGCTATGGATTTCGATGGTGATTTCATACGGCTTATGAATGTGAAGATGGTGGAAGTCGCCTCACTGATGGATTTCGACCTGCTGCATGCGCACGACTGGATGGTCTGCGACGCCGCTCTGGAGCTGCGCTCGGAGGCCCGTAAACCTTTGGTTTCGACCATACATAGCACGGAGTTCGGTAGGAGCGGCGGCATAAAAGATGGCTTCCAGATGCGAATCCATTACAAGGAAGAGCAGCTCGCAAAACTCTCAGATCACATAATCGTGTGCAGCGAGAGCATGAAAAAAGAAGTCATGCGATTCTTTAACATAAAAGAATCAAGAATCTCGGTCATACCTAACGGGATGGACGTGAAAAAATTCGATTTTGCCGTAAACGATGCGACGAGAAGAATATTCTCTGACTCAAGCAAACTCATACTCTTCGTCGGAAGATTAGTGCATCAAAAAGGCGTAAATGTCCTGATAGGAGCAATGCCAAAGGTTTTAAAGAAGGTGCCTGATGTAACGCTTTTAATAGTCGGAGATGGTCCCATGCGGCAGCAGCTTGAGAAGGACGCCGCCTTCCTCGGGGTGTCTGAGAATGTTAAATTCGCCGGCTATCTCGACGACCTTACCGTCAGAGCCTTATACAAGCTCGCCGACGTCGTTGTCGTCCCTTCGTTGTATGAGCCTTTTGGTATCGTCGCCTTGGAGGCGATGGCTGCTAAGACGCCAGTCATAGTCTCTGCTGTCGGCGGGCTTTCAGAAATAGTGGGCGGCGAGGAGGGCGTGAAAGTGCCGCCTGACAATTCTGAGGCGCTTGCGGACGCTATCGTAAGCGTCCTGACGGATGCCGACGAGAAGAATAGGGCACGGGTGGAGGCTGGATACAGGAAAGTAAAAGCACTTGGCTGGGATAACATCGCAGAGATTACTCTTAGGGCTTATGCGAGAGCGCTACACCGCCGCCGTTTGAAGTTCGAGCATGCGAAGAGTATCGATTATGGGGGCGCTCTAAAAATACAGATGTGGGAATATTCCTAAGAACAGTTGGTGGGCTCGCAACAAAGGTCTGTTCGGATAACGTTCCGGGGATATGTGAAGTTTGCTCGCAAGAGCAAATTTGGGCGGAGTCGAAGGCGAAGCCACATATCCGCCTGTTAGCAGACCCGAAAGGCGAGCCTGCGATAGCATGCGAAGAGTTCCGCACGCCGCTATTATTTGGTTTTCTCATCATTCCATCCTTCCTTTTGAATTATTTCTTTTATTTTCTCCTTTAAGCGAGGAATGTCAGCGTTTATTATATCCCACACAATATCA
>NZ_JBMXYC010000071.1:0-5735 GCF_053996935.1 Candidatus Alkanophaga liquidiphilum | reverse complement strand
TTTCGGCGCGGCGAGCGCCGGCGGGCACTTCGGCGCCGAGCTGAAATTCGCGGGCTACGACGGCGTTATTATCGAGGGCGTCGCCGCGAAGCCGACGGCGCTCGTCATCCGCGACGGCGGCGTCGAGTTCAGAGATGCCTCCCACCTCTGGGGGCGCCCAGCATCGGAAACTGAAAAAATCTTAAAGGAGGATCTGGGCGACTTCGAGGCGAAAATCGCATGCATCGGCGTCGCCGGCGAGAACCTTGTGAAGTTTGCCGCTATAATATCGGAAAGGGCGCATGCCGCTGGGAGAACCGGGCTCGGCGCCGTCATGGGCGCCAAGAAGCTCAAAGCCATCGCTGTTAGCGGTTCCGGCGACGTTCAAGTTCACGACCCAGATGCTCTGAGGCAGGAAATTTTGGAGCTGACGAAGAGGAAGGACGTGCTCTCCGCAGCACTAAGCGCTTATGGTAGTGCTGCTTTTATTTCTTACGTTGCTAAAAGCGGAGCGTTTCCGACACACAATTTCAAAGCTTTAAGCTCTGACTTCGAGAATGATTTTAATCTGGATGAAATGAACGAGGAGGCTATTTCTGAGAAGCTTGTTATAAAGAAGGATGCGTGTTTCTGCTGCCGGACCGGTTGCCGGCGGGCATCGAGGATCCCTAGGAAATATGAGGGCGAACTCGGCAGTGGACCCGAATATGAGAGCGTCGCCGCATTCGCTCGCTGCGGCTGCTCCGACGTCGGCATGCTTCTGAAATTTCAAAACGTGTGTAACGAGCTGGGGCTCGACGTGGTGAGCGCCGGCTCCGCCGTGAGCTTCGCCATGGAGTGCTACGAGGCGGGCGTTTTGGATGCCGATAGGACGAGCGGGCTGGAGTTGCGGTGGGGCGACGCCGACATCGTCATCGAACTTTTAGAGAGAATTGCGAGGCGGGAGGGCATTGGTGACGTCCTTGCCGATGGCGTGAAGGCAGCAGCGACGACGCTCAACGCAGAAAAGCATGCAATGCACGTCGGTGGTCTCGAAATTCCGGGCTACGAGCCGAGGGCGCTGGAGGGGTATGCATTGTCCCTTGTGACTTCGAGTCGTGGCGCCGACGCAGTTTCTTCCATGATGATGCTCGTGGATGCGGGACTGAGCACGCCGTTCGTCCAAGACGTGCGCATGCATGCTTCGGCGGATGCAAAAACTTCGCTGCTGAAGGAGCTCGAGGACTGGATGCAGGTTTTTGACTCTTTAATTCTCTGCAAGTTTTTCGGACTGAGTTTGAAGCTTGAGCAGCTTACCAGGCTGATTAAGATAGCTACGGGCTTGGAATTCTCTTGGAACGAGTTGAAGCTCATCGGCGAACGCATCTGGAATCTGCAACGCCTTTACAATTTGCGGGAGGTGGCTGCTGCCACCACCACGACGAACGTCGCAGCCGACGCTGCCGCTACGGCGCTGCCAGAAAGATTTTTTGAGGAGCCTTTGCGGAGCGGCGTCGCCGTCGGCAAGGTTTTAAGACATGGAGAGCTCAAAGAGAATCTTAAAGAGTATTACGAGCTGCGAGGCTGGAAAGAGAACGGTGTGCCGAGCGCCGAGAGGTTGAGAGAGTTGGGGCTGGGGTGTGAAGATGAAGCTTTACATAATATCAAATCCTGAGAAGTGTTCCGGTTGTAGGATTTGTGAGCTTGTGTGCGCTTTGAAGAATGAGGGCGTGAGCAGCCCCAAGAAGGCAAGGATTCGTGTCGTGCGTGTCTTTCCGGGGTTTGATGTTGCGGTGGCATGCCGTTTTTGCGAGGAGCCGCCGTGCGTGCACATGTGTCCGAGGTCGGCGTTGAGCGTCGGCGAAAACGGCATAATAAAGGTTGATAAGGAGAAATGCGACGGTTGTGGGATTTGCGTCGAAGCTTGCGAGTTCGGCGCCATCACGTTGCATCCCGACAACAAACTGCCAATCTCCTGCGACCTCTGCGGCGGCGAGCCTGAATGTGTTAAATACTGTCCGGAGTGCGCCTTAGAAATAACGTCCGCCGAGACCATCGCAAAAAGAGCGAGGATGATTAGTTTCAAGAGATATCTGGAATCATTTCCGTAAAATTAATCTTCTTTCGGTGCGATATCCAAGTGGGTGGGCGTTTTGTCAGAAAATTCGATACTTGAGCATTCGGTGGTTCATGAGTATCTGAAGAAAAAAGTGGGCGAGGAGGGAATAGTGGTAATAAAGAGTTTTCTTGGCAAGGAGGAGACAACAGATGAAGAGATAGCAAAGATTACAGGCTTGAAACTCAATATAGTACGCCGAATTCTTTACATCTTGTATGAGAGCAGGATTGCCGAATATAAGCGGCTGAAGGACAAGGAAAGCGGCTGGATGACCTATCTCTGGAGCATAAACCCTAAGAACATCGAAGCTGCGATAGAAAACGAGGCGAAGAGGCTCATACGCAACTTAGAAGCTCGTCTGGAGTTCGAGCGGGAGAACATGTTCTACGTATGCTCTTGTGGCGACACGAAAGTCAGCTTCTGGCAGGCTTTAGAGCAGAACTTCAAATGTGGAGCTTGCGGCGGCGCCCTGACGTATCGGGACAGCTCCCTCATCATAAAAGCGATAGAACGACGGATTTCTGAGGTTGAAGACCCGTAACTGCGGATGTTAAGCGAAAAGCGGCAAGGATAAAAATGAATGCCTGAGGCTTCTTAGAGAAGTGAATGCGACGACGCATAATTAAGCACTCTGAGGCGGTCGTTAGCCTCGCTCTGAACTGCGAAGCACGATGTGGACGAGAAATTATGTTCAAAGGCGCTATGCCATCGGACGCTTGAAGGCGCACGGCATTGCTTGCGTCGTCGGCGAGCTGCTCAGTAGTTCGGCTTGGACGAGAAAATCGTTCGGCATACCCGCTGACGAAGCTGTGCGCCGTCGAACGCCGATTTTCGTGCTTGAGACCACGAAGGAGAAAATCGTGGCGCACGCCGACATTTGATGGACGATACGGAGAGGATAAATATTAGGAGGAAATAGGGGAGTTGAAGGGGGAAACTTGGCGAATGCCATCTTGTGGTGGAAAGGATGCGTGCGCTGCACAAAGAGCAGCGAGGTGTGAAGCATGGATACGTCGGAATTTTTCTTAGAGGAGCGACCGCCGCCACACATTTCATCGCTCGAAATCTCGACGCAACGCAAACTCTTGGAAATCCTGAGAATCCTAAATGAGAAAAGCGATAGCGTTATCGGCGCAAGAGTGCTGGCTGAGGAGTTGCGGCAGCGAGGCTTCTACGTGAGCGAGCGAACCGTTCGATACTACCTGAAACTTCTGGACAAGATGGGACTCACTGAGAAAAAAGGATATTCGGGTAGGGTGATAACCGCAGAAGGACTTAAGGAGCTGGAGGAGGGTTTCGTGAGTGAGAGGCTCGGACAACCGCTAAAATCTCTTGAACAACTCATTTCCAAAGCTACTTTCGACCCCAAACGGCGGGAGGGGAGTGTTGTCGTCCTTCTTTCATACATCAAAGAAAACAACCTGAAGAAGGCGTTAGCCATAATGAAGGAGGTAACTGACTTCTCTTTTTCTCCGTATGTAAAAATGAGTGTAAAGAACGGCGTTGCTTGCGTTGCCACGCTCTATAGTGCCACTTTCGACGCCCTTCTCCTTAGGGCGGGCGTGCCTTCCAAATTACGATACTGCGGCGTCTTGCAGTTCAGCGGTGGCGGTTGTGAGAGTAGTAGAAAACGTTGTGAGATCATAGATGCAATATTTTACGAAAAAACTACCTTAGACCCGGCACGAGTTTTCATAAAGCGTAAAATGACGTCTGTTTGCGAGGTAGCAAGCAATAACAAAGGTAGGATTTTAGTGAGCTGTAGGGAGGTACCTGTCGCCGCAAAGAGGTGCGTGCGCTCGGTCTTCGAGAACATCCGCTCGGCGGGGATGAGCAATTTGTTTTTCGAGCGAAAAACGACGGGTGGCGTCCTACATGTCTTAATCCCCGACGGCGCCAACACGCTTGCAGCGGTTGAGGAGTGCGGAATCGAGACTTTCGGCGTGCGTTACGGCTTGTTGATGTTTGAGGAACTGGAGGACATCCATGAGGTTATCTAAGATATTCGAAGGCAAAATTTCGGAGGTCATCGCCACCACAGAACGTGACGGAGTGCCGAATGCTGCGCCTCTTGGTATAATCAACGAAAACGGCTACTACGTCAGGATTTTTAAGTCAAAGACTCTCGAAAACGTGAAGCGGACGGGAAAGCTCGCTGCCAACATCACCGACAACCCTGTGCTATTTGTGAGTGCGGCGCTTGGCGATTTGGAGCCACGACACTTTCGCCGCTTCTGGGGCTTCCCGGTGCTGCGGGCTGCGGACGTTTGGGTTTTGTTCGAATGCAGAGTTTTGAGCGAAATTCAGGTGTTTTCGGAGTTTAAGCTTAAGCCAGTAGCCCTTAAAATAAGGAGACGGAGCGTGCGTGCCGTGAATCGGGGGCGGAACGCCGTTTTCGAGGCGGCTGTGCATGCTACGAGGCTTGTGCTGGCGAGAGGTGAGGAGAGGGAAGAGCTTAAAAAGTTGATTGATTATTATAATAGAATTGTAGAGAAGTGCGGGGGCGCTGCTGAGCGGGAGGCAATGCGGCTGCTTTACGAGAAAATCGCCCCAGTGTGGTAGTGGATATCCCTTGGGCCTGCGGAGCCCAAGACCCGGGTTCGAGTCCCGGCTGGGGCTTCTTTTCGGCTTTAAACAGCGTCACAGAATGTCATCTGTGACCTCCCCCCTCCATTGGAGGGCATCCGCCGGATGCGCGAGGTTGGGGAGTGTGCCTGATATGGCGCTCCCCTTCGAGCTGGGTCACGACAGCTCCTACCGTGAGCATGTAGCCCACGGCTCGTTTTAATATGTTCTTCGCACCGTTCACGTCCGCATTGACATGATAGCCGCAATCCTCGCAGATGAAGACGCCGGGTCTTTCCGTTCGCAGCGAGCCGCAGCGGGAACACTGCTTTGACGTGTTGAACTCCGGAACTTCTATGACTAGGATGCCCCTCTCCAACGCCTTATACTTGATGTATTCCTTCAGACGGTAGAACGGCATCGAATTGACCTTCCTGTTCGCCTTTTTCCCATTATGGTTCTTCCTGACGCCGCTCAAGTCGCCTATCGCTATTATGGCGTCGTGCCTCTCCGCCTCTTCAACTATATCCTTCGCTATCTTGTGCAGCTCGTCGTTCACGAGCCTTCGCTCTTTATGTCCTATCTTCTTTATCGCTCTGAGCTTCTTCGCTCTTCCGAGCTTGCGCCTCAGCCAGAAATACTTTCCTCTAACCGCCCTCACTTTTCTGCCGTAGAACTTCGGTTTGCTGCGGTGCCGTGCCACCGACACGGCTACCCATCTCGCTCCCATGTCTATCGCGATGATGGATGCGTATTCATTCTTCAGCTCGACATCCTTCTTGACCGTGACATGGAGGTAGAATTCTCCACCCTTCCTGACGAGCAGAGACTCACATACTTCACACTCCTCGAAATTGAAAGGCTGATGAGCTAAAGCAACCTTGACGCCACCCCTCACACCTTTTACCCTTATCCTCGCCCAGTATTTAGCTATTTTCGTGTCCCTTCTTTGAATGTCTATCAAATCTTTTCTTATTGGAACACCTTTCATCCGCTTCGCTTTCTTGTATAGCCACTTCGCATCTTGCTTGTATGCTGAATATACACCTCTGTCTTCTCCCGTCTCAAGCCAATGCTGGAAGTTATCATACTC
>NZ_JBMXYC010000070.1:0-38340 GCF_053996935.1 Candidatus Alkanophaga liquidiphilum | reverse complement strand
TTATCAGCGTGCGGAGGTTCAGGACGTTGCGGATTTCGTCGGCGATTCGTTGGAGCTTGCACGGCGAGCGGCGGAGACGGACGCGGACGTCATCGTGTTTTGCGGCGTCGACTTCATGGCTGAGACCACCGTCGTGCAGGTCTGCGACGGCGCCGGCACCGTCGTCGCCGCCGACTCTCGTGTCGTTCAGGGCATCGGCGGCGCGATGTCCGGGCTCGCCGAGACGTCGCCCATCCCCGAGGTCATCGCGAAGCTCAAGGCGAAAGACTGCCTCGTTCTCGACGAAATGCACGCCATGATCGACCAGGCCGCCGGTCTGAAATTCGCGTTCGAAAAATACAACCATGTGGGCGTCACCGTCTGCAGCCTCGACGATGCAGAACGATGCCGAGAGGTCGAAGCCGCGGCCGGTAAGGGGAAGACTGCCATCCTTTTCGGTGTACACATCACCGGAATGAGCGAGGGCGATGCTGAGAGGTTCATGGAGCTCGTGGACATCACGACGGCGTGCGCGTCGAAACACATGCGAAGGCTCGCTGGGAGGGCGCTGGCGCAGGTAGGCGTTGCAGTCCCGATACTCGCAATGACTGAGACCGGTAAGGAGCTCCTTCTCAACAGAATAAAGTACCTTAAGCGGCAGGTCTTGATAAAAACGGCGGAGCTCCCGGAACTGCCTGAGGACAGGCAGCCGAGACCACTACTTTAGATTCATGTCCGCACGTCTCCAGCGAAGAACGTATGAGGTGTAGGTTGAAATGACGAACATTTCCGAGCTTCAAAACTACATAGAAAGACGCATACGTAACTTTGGCGATGTGCGAGCGGCAGTGGCTTTCTCTGGAGGTGTAGACAGCTTTCTCGTCGCATTCGCCGCCAGAAGAGTTGCTGATGCCGTCACGATAGATTCGGAATTCGTCCATCGCCGCTCTTTGAGGGAGGCGAGAGAGCTCGCTGGAAAATTCGGAATCGTGCACAAAACGATCAAAGTAAGCGTTCTGGACGGCGAACTCGCTAGAAATAGGAGGGAGCGGTGTTATTTGTGCAAGAGAAAAGTATTTAAGGTAATAAGGGACGCAGGATACTCGGTGATTATCGACGGAACTAACTCCTCTGATATGAAAGAAGAAAGACCAGGATTAAAAGCATTAGAGGAGTTTGGGGTCATTTCGCCGCTCGCTGAACTCGGAATCTCGAAGGAAGACGCTCGCAGGCTCGTCTCAAAGATAGATGAAAAAGTGGCGGGGAAGCCCCCGGAGTCGTGCCTTGCAACTCGCATCCCCTTTAACGAAAAAATAACGTTGGACAGGCTCCGCAGGATTGAAATGGCTGAAGAAATTCTTAGAACCTTGCTTAAGATAAGCCTCGTAAGAGTGCGAGACCACTTTCCGATTGCGAGGATCGAAGTTCCGAAAGAAGAGATTCCGGCGCTCGTCTCGGGGCTATCGTCGAGAAATGACGGGTTTTCTGAGCTGAAGAAGCTTTACAGGTACATAACTGTCGACTTGGAAGGATATAAGCAGGTTTAGGAGGGGAGAGAATGACCACCGCTACGGAGGGGGGTCCAGCTGGGAGGTTCGGGGCGATTGCACTGAAAAAGCTATGAGGCTCGCCGATAGTAGTTGAGAAGAGGTACGTAGGGGGGCGGGCGAGTGCGCAAACCTCAGGTGCATCGTGGAAGGCTCCCTTGTGGAGTGCGCCGTAAGTCTGGATCTGATGGAAAAGATGGGACTCTGCGAAGAATTCGGGCTGAAAAAGCCGAAATTTGTGGAAATTCTCAGGAAGATAAAAGAGATGCGAGAGAAGATGCAGGGCTTTTTCAGGGTGCAAAACAAAATGCTTGGGATCGAGTACGTAGAAGGCGAGGCCGAACTTCTTGATCCTAAAACCGTTGAGGTCGATGGAGAGAAGCTAAAAGCAGAAAATATCGTGATAGCAACTGGCTCGCGCCCTAAAATCCCGAACATCAAAGGGAACGACTTGCAGGGGGTTATAACATACAGGGAAGTATTGGATTTGAAAAGACTCCCTGAGAAACTTGTCATCATAGGCGGGGGGAGCATTGCCGCTGCGTACGGGTACGCGTTCAGGATTTTCGGCTCGGAAGTAACGATTCTCGAGAAACACAGGTTTTTAAGCGCCCTTGACAAGGATTTGCGCAAGTATGCGAAGAGCCAGCTGGAAAGCCGCGGAGTGCGAGTCCTTGAAGGCGTGGACGTCGTAGAAATATCGGGGGGTTCCGAGGTAAATTCCGTACTAGCGGAGGTTCGTGGTGGAATTGAGGAGTTCCCTGCGGACGCCGTGCTGCTCGCGATAGGATTAACGCCAAATTCTGAAATAGAGAGGAAGATGGGGGTGAAAATAGAAAAGAACAACGAAATTATCGTGGATAAAAGAATGCGAACCTCAGTGGAAGGAGTTTACGCCGTAGGAGACGTTACAGGGCCTCCTTATCTCACCCCGGTTGCAAGGCGTGAGGGCATAGTCGCAGCCTCGAATATCATGGGGCGCGACATGGAGATGAGCTATGATTTCGTTCCCATGTCGGTGTTGATGGGCATCGAGCTTTCGTGGGTCGGTACGACAGAGGAGGAAGCTCGCAAGAACCATGAGGTGGACGTGCTCATGAACCCCGGCGGCGTCGTGTGCACTATGGGTTTTCAGACATCCAAAGATTCATTTTCAACAATTTTGAAAATCTTGCTCAGACTCGGAAAGGCACTTTCTAAGCTCCTTATACTCGCCCTATCTATCAGATCCTTCACTCTCATGTCGTGCTCCCTCAGAACTTTCATGATCGTTTTTCGAAGAAACTTTTTAAACTCTCGACCCTCTCCGAATCTGCTTCTTGTTCTCTCCACATCTATCGGAATTCCAAGTTCGATCTCAACAAGTCTTGCTATGTCCTCCTCAATGCACTTGATCTCGCCCAGCACGGCGGTATAGACCCGCACCCTGTGAGAGCCTACAAGACCTTTTATCAGGAATGCACCACTCTCAAATATCCGGAAGCTTCAACCCTCACCTTTAGCTCTTTGCGAAAGTAGTTTACGACGTCCTCCGCACTTTCTATGTGCTCCGCATCCATCAGGAATATGAATGAGGTGATTCCATATTTTCCCGGATATATATTCACTATATTGTACACCGAGCGACCCTTTACCTTGCCGCGTGTCGCCCTTCTTCTGTCTCTAATTTCTAGCTTCTCCGTCAGGGTTTTCGGAAACCAGAGCACGCCTCTCCCATTGTGCTTTTTGGCGATGGCGGACATCACGTCGAACTCGATGTTCCCGTTTCCCGTCGAAACGAGGAACGCCGCTTTCCGGCTTCCGAGTTCCCTGACGACGATCATACGAATCACAGCCTCAGCGAGTCCACAAGGAGGCGCGGATCCTGATTCGCGTAGATTATATCCTCCAGTTCGTCGAGCGTCAGCTTTTCGCAGATCAGCTCGTCCTGCGGCGACTTCTTGAGCTGCAGAACTGTGGTGTCCTTCAGCCCGACTTCCAGCAGTCCGTAGAGCACATCTATGCTGTGCGTCGCTATGACCACCTGCCAGTCCTTACCATTCAGCCATTCGAGCAGCATTTTTACGAGGCTTGGATGCGCCGAAGCTTCGAAGTCGTCCCACAGGATTAGTTTTGGTTGCATCACCTCCAGCAGGAGCATGATTCTCACGGCCTTTTTTAACCCATCTCCGAGATCATCGATGTTTATGTAGAGAGGCCCCCTGTCGGGAAACTCCTTCCTGAGGCTGAGCGCCCTCTCCTCCCAGAGCACTTCGGTGTATTCGTCGTCCACGCATTTGCTCACCTCTCTTGCAACCTTTGTGTTGGCTTCAGACTTGACGATCTGGTTTTTCAGATTTCGCAGCTCTTTGTCCAGTGCAATGATCATTTCCCCGTAGATATGGGGTAGGAAGAAGACGCAATTTTTCAAATCATCTTTGTCGATTTTCAGAAGGGATGCGAGGTCGGCATCGGCGATGTCATCGACAACTTTCCCATCGACTTTGAGAGACATGTTTTCGGGACCGATTAAATCCAGAACCCAGGTGCTACCGTTTATGGTGTACCTGATTCTAGCCTTCCCCGAGTAACCGTAAACGAGAGAATCCCTTCCGCCGTGAAGTTTGACAAGAAAGAGTCCCCTCTTCATTCCCCACGGGTAGAGTACGCTTTTAGGCCGGGGTAACAGGGACAGAGCTTCAAGTACGGAGGATTTACCAGAGTTGTTCCTCCCGACTAGAACGGTGAACTTGGATAATTCCAACGGCTTTTTACACCTTCTGATACCCCTGAATTCCTCAATATCTACCTGTGAGACGAACATGGCAACCCATTCTTCAATGCTGCTGTCAATATTCTTAAACGTTTGGTCAGACCGTACCGGTAAGGGACAGATGCGTTTGGCTTGTGGGTAGGGACGCTTCGCTGACGGGTATGATAAAAGTCGTCGCCGATGCGAGGACTCATAAGGTCCTAGGCGTGCACATGGCGAGCTATAGCGGGAAGAACGCCCTGCATTACATAGCGGCGATGATGTGGAGAGGCTTGACGGTAGACGAGTTGGGTGAGATTATCGAAGTGTATCCGGACAACGACGTACTCCCCGTGGTCGCCAAGACCATGTAGGGGGATTCCATGGTGAGAGTGATCGTCCCTGGGGGTAGGGTGAAGGAGCTCGAGATAAGCGGAGAGCTTTCCGCAGAAGAGCTACTCAAAACGCTTGGATTAAATCCTTCAGAGTTCCTCGTGGTGAAGGGCAAGAGGATAGCGATGCCTGAGTGCGAAAGAGTGCGCAACGATGACGAAATCGAGCTTGTGAGGGTCGTCCACGGCGGGTGATCGGATGGATATCATGCAAATATACAGGCTGATGTTCGCGCTCGAAGACTTAAGGGAATTTTTCAGGAAGAGGGCTCCAAGTGCGAAGCTCGAAAGCAAAAAGCTCGACAGGGTATCAAGCGAGCTCGTGAGGGAGATAGAGGTCGCGCTTGGAAGACATGTGGAGGGAGGAGTTGGCAAATACATCACCGACAACATTGAATTGAGGGTGCGTGAGGAGGAGTTCATAGCTTTTGGTGGCAGGAACCACCCGACGGGTGGAGGAATGCCGCCTTTCTCACCCCCGTTAGCTTTTAAAGTCGGGCTCCAATATTACTTTAAGCGGAAGCCCTAAGGCACCCTTTGGGAAACCGCTGTGGGGCGATGATGCTTGAAACTGTGTGGATAGGAGCGGGCTCCCGTCCACAGGGCTGCTGTCAACCAACCTGATGTAGGGGTTGTCCTGCATGGCAATCACCTACAAGCCTCCCGTTTCAACGGGTGGTAGTTGACAAATATACACCCGATCCAAGCGGGCGGGCGGCTCACGCCCGAATCCCGTAAGGCTTTGATCACTTATGGTGATGGTTGCTCAATTTGTGACCACTGTTACGCACCTTTCAGGCTCGACTACATAAAAAGACCTCTCGTGCACGAGTTTCTCGAGGAGCTTGCTGAGTTCCTGAACATACACATAGCTCGAATAGTGCGAGGCGCGAGGGATGGCTTCCGCATCGTAGCGTCTGCTCTCCTTGAAAAGGAAGACATCGTCTTGGTGTCTGAAGTCGCACATTACGGTTCTATTGAATCTTAGGGTGTTGCGTTTGTGGTGTTGCGAATATGGTGGTGAGAAATTTAAAATAGTTTAAAGCATTGATGCTAATAAGAGGTGCTACAATGACGGATTCTGAGCATTTAGGAGAGAACGAAAAAGAATCCAGAGAGGAAAAAGAAGGAGTGGATCCTTTGATACAACTTTTGAAAAATAAAGAGAGGGGGGTATTAAGATAAGAGTGGCTTTTATATCCATTTCACGTAGCGAGAATCGCAGTAATGACGTTCTTGGCGATGAAGGAGCTGCCTCTTCCTCACAACAAAGAGGAATTAAAAGCATTCATAAGGACCGCATTGAATACTATACTCTCCTTTACCTCTTTCATGCCCTCTTCAGGTGTCATCCCTTCTTCTTTTACTGGTATATACCTCCAATCTGCGCGATCTTCGCTTATCAATCTGGATTCGTCGAAAAGGGCGACGTACCAGGATGCGTTGAACGAGAATCTCCATCCCGGAAGCCGCCAGCTGAGCGTGAACGTCTTTTCGTAGAGCGGCGGCAGCCATAGCGATCTGCTTATTATCGGGAGATGCAACCCGTAGTTCGGCAGGTCGAGCCGCCATAGGAATTCCACGTTCCGCCATTCATTCGTCGGGTTCCGCAGCGTGATGCTTATGAGCATGGTGTCGCCGGCGGCGTATTCGTACCTGTCCGTCGAGATCGAAACGGTCGGCGGCGTCGGCGGCAACACCGTGATAAGCCTGCTCGTCGAGTTCTTCGCTCCGTCATCGTTCGTGACCGTCAGGGTCACCCTGTAGTTCCCTGCCGCCGAGTACGCGTGGGTCACCACCACACCTGAGGCTGTTGCCCCATCCCCGAAGTCCCATTCGTAAAGCACGACCACGCCGTCGGGATCGTATGAGGAGGATGCATCAAATGTTACCGTTTGATTAACTACTGGATGTTCTGGCGTGTATGTGAAGCTTGCGACCGGCGGCTGGTTCTCCGGCGCGAAATAGTTCTCGAACGGCTCCATCAGCGGATAGTAATCCTTATCATCCCCGTCTATGGAATAAGGCGTGTCCCCTATCCCGTCGCCGTCCGCGTCGCTCCCTCTGTAATCATCCCAGTAGTTGCCCATGTACCCCTCATACTCATGACCCTTGTATGTGTATGCTATCTTCTCTGTCGAACTCCAGATGTTAGCGGATCCCCAAGAATAAACATTATCGTAATTGTCTACGAAATTGTTGAGGTATATCTTATTGTTGTTTGAATCCCGGAGGTGGATGCCCTCATCGTCGTTCGACGAGATGGTGTTGTTTGATATTCGGTTGTTGTTTGAATCCCGGAGGTAGATGCCCTCATCCCCGTTCGACGAGATGATGTTGTTGCATATCTGGTTTTTGTCTGAATAATTATCGAGGAAGATGCCCTCATCGTCGTTCGACGAGATGGTATTGTTGCATATCTGGTTGCTGTCTGAATACCAGATGACGATGCCCTTATCCCCGTTTGACGAGATGGTGTTGTTGCAGATCTGGTTGCTGTCTGAATCCCAGAGGTAGATGCCATAATAATTGTTCGATATGATGTTGTTAATAATGATGCTATTGTTTGAATATACAAAAACTCCTGCATCCGCCCAACCCGAATTTCTTACAGTAAATCCTTCAATCCTGACGCCATCTGCATCTAAGCGGATGACATCACCGCGTCCTCCACTATCAATGATGCAATTAGCGGGGCCATTTTCAGATTTCAATGTTAGTTGCTTTACACGCACCCTCACATTCTCGTAATAGATTCCATCCCTCACAACAATCGTATCTCCAGCAGAAGCATTGCCCACCGCCCATTGGATCCTCGCATAATCATCGGGCACGTAGATCGTCCTCGCAGACGCTACACCCGCGAAAGCGAGGAAGGACAGCACCAGTAAGAGGCAAAGCAAGGCTTTACTCTCCATCTCCATCCCCAGGTTTAGGGAGAAGATTTTCATTTAAAAATTTTTCCCTAAACTTACCAGCATTAAGAATGCCCACCCGTCCTCGCCGCCGGCGCGGTTCGCCACGAGGAGGATGGGAATCAACACCTTCGACACCCGCTCAAAGGAGACAACCCGCAGATAACTAAACATATGGGTGTGAGGCGAAACGAGACTACATGACTTATCCCCTCTGCATCGGGTCTAAAGAGAGCCTGCCACCACATCCACAACACCACAATGCAATACCTGAGATTCAACGAACCTTCATAAGGGAGCACCCGCAATCCTCGATGGCGCCCCGCGGCTACAAGCTGATATGCCTCGAAATTTCGCATAGACAAAATCATTAAGCGGACAAGCTAAATACCCATGAACATTAAATAAAAAGGATGCAAGCGATACTGGCGCTTGAGGACGGCACGCTCGTGGAGGGCGAGGGCTTCGGCTACCCGAAGGTTGCGACCGGCGAGCTTGTGTTCGCAACGCCGATTACGGGCTATGAGGAAGCACTGACCGACCCCTCCTACAAAGGGCAAATTCTCATGCTCACGTATCCGCTCATTGGGAACTACGGGGTCAGCGGCGCCAGATTCCAATCAGATGGGATAAAAGTGGAGGGCTTCGTCGTCCGTGAGATATGTGAGCGCCCGTCGCACTACAAGTCGAAGACGACTATAGACGAGTTTTTGCACTCGGAGGGAGTCCCTGGAATCTGTGAAGTGGATACGAGGATGCTCACGATAAAGACGAGGCATTACGGAACGATGAAAGCATGTCTCATCGTGAAGGAGGAATTAAGCGAGGCGGACAGAGCAAAGGCGCTGGAGCTTGCAAAGACGCAGCCTGACATCTCGGAGCTCGACTTGATAGAGCAGGTAACTTGCCGAAAGCCTTACAGAATTAAAGGCTCTGGAAAGAGAATTGCGGTGCTGGACATGGGCATCAAGCATAACATCCTGAAGAGTTTAGAGCGGCGTAATCTCGACATTTGCGTGTTCCCGGCGGGGACGCCCCCCTCCGAGATCGAGAGCGTGGAGCCCTCCGCCATCCTGCTTTCCAACGGTCCCGGCGACCCTCAGCGCGGGAAGAACGCCATAAACGTCGTAAAGCATTTCTTGGGGCGGCTTCCGATATTTGGGATATGCTTAGGACATCAGATAATAGCGTTAGCGCTGGGCGCCTCCACATACAAGCTGAAGTTCGGGCATCGGGGCGCAAACCAGCCCGTCAAGGACTTCGAGCTCGGAAAGGTATTTATAACGTCACAGAACCACGGCTTCGCTGCCGCCGAAGAGTCGTTGGCAAACGCCGAGGAAGGGACGCGGGTTACACAAATAAACGCCAACGACCTGACAGTTGAGGGCTTGGAAAACCAATATTTGGGCGTTTACTGTGTGCAGTATCATCCTGAGGCGAGCCCCGGGCCTTGGGATACCGAACGCCTTTTCTTCGACAGACTCGTCAGGACCGTAGAGGCGTGGCATTAGTCCTTATGAGCGCGGACTTCGGCATCGGTTTCTCCGTCGTGCGAAATACTGCTCGTTAGCGTGCGTCAAAGCGTCTTAGCGGTTCAGATGCGCTTCCGCCGCATCACAGCGAGCGCAAAGGCGACTACGCAGACTGCAACCTCAAAGCCGGACGGCGTCGGGCTGCGGTTCGCCGCTGGCGCCGACGGTAGCGTCACTGTTGGTGTTGCTGTTGCCGCAGACGGTGTTCCCTCTACCGTCGTCGTCACGGCGGCTTCTGCCACAATTTTCTCGGCTAAAGCTTTGATGTCTTCTGCTGAACTTTTAATTTCCTCCGCAAGAGTTCTGATTTCTGAGGTGGGAACTTCGATTTCCCCGACAAGGCTCTTGACGTCTTCGGCGAGAGTCACTATCTCCTCAGCTTGAGACTCAGCAGCGGGGGCGGCTCCCGCAACGTCCTCGGCTAAAGCCTCGATATCCCCAGCCAACGCCTCAATCTCAGCGATTAATCCCTCAATATCTTCAACTGAAGCCTGAACGCTCGTAGCCGCCACCTTAACCTCAGCGCTCAACTCAATGATGCTCGTAGTCGAGTTCTCAGTATCAGCCGCTGCAACCGCAGATGCTAATGTCGGAGCTACGAGGGCTAATACGCAACACGTAAGCGCGACTAAATGCGTCATGCTCTCCTATTCTTTCGGTCTTCACTTTTAACGGTAGTGTTATTTCCGAGAACTGTCATCAAAATTTTAATGCCGAGTGTTACCTTCGTGGGCAAGGTTCTGAGGGCGCTGCCGTCGGCGGGCGGCGAGGGCGTCAGAAGCCTAATCCTCGCAAATGAGTGTGGTTACGTCCGTGCTTTCTTCCGAGACGAAACGGTGGAGCTTCTTGATGGAATAAACGTTGGCGACGTCCTCCTCATTGAAAACGCTTACGTCGGCAAAAAAGCGACGAAAACCATCAGAGTTGGCAAATACGCAAAGGTCAAAAAGCTTGACTTGGACGTTAAGGCATTGCGGGACGTCAGAGCCACGTATATCACGACGCTTGCTGTTGCCCGTCCTGAAAGCAACCACGTCTGCGTCGCCGGCATCGACGAACATGGAAACTGGCTTCGCCTTCAGTCGATTTATGAGGAGGACATCTTCTCACATGGCGGCAGCGAGCCGAATTTCAGAAACTTCTACGTCTCTAAAGTTTACGTGGACGAGTGGCACGGCAGAAACCCACGGTTGGAAGACCGCTTTTTCATTTTCGGTGAGGGTGTCGTCAGGGAGCTGAATGATGAGGAGAAGAAGAAGTTTTTAGAAGAGCATTTGGACAGGTCGGTGGACGCCGTCTTCAAGAGCGGGCGGACACTTGGGCTTATAAAGCCGAAGATTTTGCGGGCTTACGAAGACCGCCGTCGTGGGGGGCGGAGCTACGGGCAATATATAAAATTTGACTTCAGGGACGGCACCGGTAGGCTCTTCCGGCGTTGGTCGTGCCGCTGTCTCGCATTCTACGACTTTTGGAATGATTTCAAGAGGCAGAAACGCCTCTTCTTCGGCTACCGCATGTTAAGGTTTCTACGAAAACATGATGTTTACTTCTGCATCGGGCTGACGCACTCGGACTACGGCTTCAAAAACCTTGAATACGGGGCGTTCCCAATGGTTGTCGGCGTGCATGTCATTTGATGCGTTGTGCGGCTCGCTCGTGCTTGGTGTCGGCACCGCTGACGTCAGCAAGGCTCGATGGTGGACGGCGGCTTCGATGAGATTGCGTAGGCGACCCACGTAACGCCTTTGACCTCGTTAGTTATTCTTCGGCTGATGTTTTCGAGCACGCCATACGGCAGTCTGGCGAAGTCGGCGGTCATCGCCTCTACGGACTCGACGACACGCACGATGACGACGTGTCCGAGAACTCGCTCGTCGCCGAGGACGCCTGTCGCAAGGTCGTCGCCGACGATTGCGAACGCTTGCCAGACCTTATCATACCAGCCGCTCCTCCGCAGCTCCTCCTCGACGATGAACGAAGCTTCCCGGCAAATCCGCAGCTTCTCCTCAGTAACCTCGCCAATAATGCGGGCGGCGAGCCCCGGACCGGGGAACGGATGCCGCTTTATTATCTCCTCAGGGAGCCCCAATTCCTTTGCTATTTCTTTAACTTCGTCCTTGTAGAGGTCCTTTATCGGCTCTACGAGCTTGAGGTTCATCTTCTTGGGGAGCGCTGCCACGTTGTGGTGTGATTTTATCCTCGACGCCCGCCTGCCACTTTGCGCTCGTGCACTTTCAATTCTGTCAGGGTAGATGGTGCCCTGAGCGAGAAAATCCACCTTGCCAAGCTTCCGGGCTTCCTCCTCGAAGACACGGATGAACTCCTCGCCGATAATCCAGCGCTTCTCCTCAGGGTCGCTCACGCCGCGTAGTCGTCGCATGAAACGCTCCCTCGCATCAACGTGCACGACTCGCAGCTTCAGCTTTTTAAAAGTTTCCAGGAGCTCTTCAGTCTCGTTTTTCCGCATGAGCCCGTGATCCACATAAATGCAGGTCAGGTTCTCGCCGACCGCCTTGTGCACAAGGAGCGCCGTCGTTGTGGAGTCAATGCCTCCGCTGAGCGCGCAGATTACCTTCCCGTCGCCGACCTCTCTTTTGACTTCCTCGATGGCACGCCGCACGAAGCCCTTAAGTTCCCAGTTGCGCTGCAAGCCGCAAACTCGAAACAGGAAATTCCCAATAATTTCTTTGCCGCTCTCGGTGTGATGCACTTCGGGGTGGAACTGCACGCCGTAAATGCGGTCGGCGAGGCGGAAAGCAGCGAGCGGCGAGTGCTCGGTGTGCCCAAGAACTTCAGAATTTGGCAACGATTCTATCCTGTCGCTGTGCGACATCCAGACCGTTAATTTCTTGCGTATGCCATGAAACAGCTCGTCTTCACGGTCCACGAAAAACTCGGTTCTGCCGAACTCTCTTTGCTCCGCCCGCCGCACGACGCCGCCTTTGAGGTGTGCGATGAGCTGCGCACCATAGCAAATTCCTAAAATCGGGACGCCGAGCTTGAAGACCTCGAGGTCGCACATCGGTGCATCGCGCTCATAAACGCTCTTCGGACCGCCTGAGAAGATTATTGCTTGTGTCCCACCCTCTACAAGACTCTCAGCGGAAACGTCGTGCGGGAAGAGCTCGGAATACACGCCAAGCTCTCTACACCTCCTGACGATGAGATGCGCATACTGCCCGCCGAAGTCCAGCACCGCGACCTTCTGCCGCATGCCCTGCTCCATCCTGTCAAATTCGTCTCCCGGAGTTAAAATGGTGCTGCTCATCGGACACGCTTTGCCCGCGCCTAACGAAAAGATATAAATCATGTTTTTCCATTATCTATAGTTGTGCCCCATGGGCCTTTGGGGTGGTAAAAATGGGCGGTTTATGTGAGTTGTGTGGGAAAGGAGATGCTGTGAACGAATGCAGCGAATGTGGCGCCAAAATATGCGACTCCTGCACGAAAGAGGTATCTTACGAGGAATTTCACCCCGGATACAGGATGAAAGGCGAATCCTTTATAGGAGCGATGAGTGAGGGTGTTGTGAGGAAAAAATTGTGTCTGAAGTGCTTTGAGGAAGTAGATTTGTTGGGGTGACGTTTTTGTTGCCTAATTCTCGGAACGATTTAGATACTCCCGTGGCGACTGTCGGGAAGACTTCGGTGCGGATATGCGATGTCGTGAGGGATGTAAGAGGAATAGAAAGCATCGTGAAACGAGCGATAGAAGACCCTGACTTCGGGTGGCCCGAGCGGAGGCTGCAGCAAGTCGAATGTCATTTGCACATCTTTCCGTCTGCGAAGGAGCTTGAGGACTGGGATGGCTTCTTGCTGGGTAGATACCCGCCCGTATATTCGCCGAAGTCCTCGAGATGTAACGACTGCATGCTTGGTGTCTGCGACTTGAGTCGGGAGCGGGGGGCGTGCGGCATCGACTTGAAGACAAAATGCGCAAGGGACAGCCTGCTCGACGCCTGTAAGGGGGCTTCCCAGATGATTTCGCACGCAAGAGCGCTGCTCAACGAAGCACTAAAGCGTTTTGGTAGAGATAAAAGGATAAGTCACGGAAAAAACGTAAGATACCCATCAATTAACACGATGCTCTTCACAGGGACGCCGATATACACGCTCGGCGATGCCGACGACGCTTTAAGGTATGCGGAGGAGCAGCTGGTTGAGCTCCTTGCGGCGGCGTCGCAGGAGTCCAACGTTATCGACTTGGAAAGCAAGGCGTTCCATGCCGGCTCGATGTATTTGCTCGCCGGTGAGGTTGCGGAGCTTGTGAAGGAGGCATGCTTCGGGCTTTGCAGCGCCGCCGACCGGGAACTTGTGGAACTCCCGAACTTCCCGCATTTCATAGAACGTGGCGTCGGCGCCCTCGACCTTGAGAAACCCGTCGTGCTCTTCGTCGGAAATTCTTTCCTCGTAGGCATAGCGGCTGTTGACTTCGTGCGGGCAAGTGGGCTTGAGGACGAAGTCCAGATATGCGGCGTTGGACAGATGGGGCTCGACCTCGGACGTTATTACGAAAAGACGAAGAATCTCGGCGGCGCCTTGAAAGTTTTAAGGGTCTTGCGTGCGGGAATTCCTGACGTTATTGTCGTCGGCGAGCAATGCGTCCCGGCAAACATCTTGGAAGAAGCTAAGAAAACAAGGACAGCAGTCGTCGCAGTCTCGCAGAATATGAGCATGGGTTTGGAGGATAGGACCGACGCCGCTCTTTCCGAAATCGCAAATGCGTTGATAAGCGGCGAGGAGGCGGGCGTGCTCATACTGAACCCGAAGAAGGCGGCAGAGGTTGCTGTGAAGGTTGCAAGAGAGCTTTCAAGAAGTAGGAAGAAATTTGAGCTGCCAGGGCTGGAGGCTGCAGAGAAATGCGACGGCTGCGGCGCCTGCGACGACGCTTGTCCGAACGACCTTGAGGTTTCGGCTGCGGTGCTTGCCGCAAAGGAGGGGCGTGCTAATGAATTATCCGAGATTTACGACGATTGCTTGTTCTGCGCAAAGTGCGAAAGCGTCTGCATTGCGAGAATTCCGATAGTCAGCTTGGTCTT
This sequence comes from Candidatus Alkanophaga liquidiphilum, assembly GCF_053996935.1. Classification (NCBI taxonomy): domain Archaea; kingdom Methanobacteriati; phylum Methanobacteriota; class Methanomicrobia; order Candidatus Alkanophagales; genus Candidatus Alkanophaga; species Candidatus Alkanophaga liquidiphilum. Next base: position 24,206 of record NZ_JBMXYC010000070.1, on the reverse strand, counting down.
GAAAGCAGCCGTGGACAAAATGCGTGCGGAACGCTTTAAGATGCGCCCGGGCAGGGGCACGCCGTCACATTTGGAATACAGGGACGTGGCATACGCTTTTGGCTTCGGAACTGTCTCGGGCATGGTCGCAATCATAGGCTGCGGCGCTGGGAACGAGCAGGACGTCGGTTACATTGTGAACGAGCTCGTGGACATGAACTTCCTCGTGCTGACTGCGGGGTGCGTCGCCGCCGACATTGCGTCGTTTTACAATGAGGTGGAGAAGAAGCACTTGTATGAGGCGTGGGCGGCACTCCTCCAGATACGGGGCTTTTTGAACTGTGGCTCGTGCTCGGCGTTCAGCCACGTCGCAAGGGCATTTATAAAATACAACCACTTAATCGCACGGCTGCCTCTCCTCGGAAACTTCGAAGAGCACGCCGATTACACCCTTGGCAAGATGCCCATGGGCGTTATAATCTGGGGACCAGCGTCGCCGCAGCTCTACGCGGCAGCTGCTGGTTTTGCACGCCTCGGGGCGCCCGTCGTCCTCGGACCGCACGGCTGGAAGTTCCAGCGGTTCTTACTGGGTAACGTCGAAGACCGCGGCAAGTGGTGGGCATACGACGGCTTCACCGGGCGTAAGGTGGAAGTTGACCCGGCGCCTCCGCATCTCATCATACCCGTCGAGACGAAGGAAGAGGCGCTCACGATGATTACGAGGCTTGTCTTCCGGGTCAATGACTTCAGGGACGGACGCATGTCGAAAATGGACAGCTATTGGTCGTTCTACGAGCGCTTCTTCAACAGCATCCCCGAAGATTTCCACCTCTACGTGCGGGCGGACGCTGAGCTCCCGTGGACGAGGAAGCACAAGATGATAAGGATTCTCGGTGAGAAATACGGCTGGGACGTTGACAAGCGGCGGGGCTTGATAATAAGGGCTAAACACCGGGATGGGAGGCTCCTAACGCCTGAAGAGTATGCGAGAGATTACGGCATAAGAGTGGGACAATATTCGACGTTTTTAGAGCGGCTGATAATAAGGGAGGCGGCGAGGAGGGGGGAGCTCGCGGACGCCGATAAGAAGGACGAGGGGTGGTAACTGTGATTGTGGACGTAGAGGGGGCCGTAAGGGTCTTGAGGGATGCAAAGAAGCTGTTAATCCTCGTGGGCTCGCGGCTGGACGGCGATATTCTGAGCACGGTCGTGAAACTGGCGGAAGGTTTAGGTGCAAAGGCAGGAATTGCCGCAACTGGAAACACGGCTGCGCCATTGAGGGAAATGGGCATTGACGCCGGTAAGGAATGGACTGCGGAGGTCGTGAGCCGTATGCTGCATTCGGAGGGAGATAAGCCTGACCTCCTGGTTTTTGTGGGTTTTTACTCCTTCGTGCTGAGCGGCGTGCTTTCTACGTTAAAGCATTTTGCGAGTTGCAAGACTCTGGCGTTGGAGCGTAGGCGTTTTGAAAATGCGGACTTCTCGCTCTCTGAAATGTCAAAAGAGGCGTGGAGGGATGCGTTGATGAGGATTGCTGAGGGGGTGATTAGATGATAAGAACGCCGGCGGACCACAAGCTCCCGAGGGGGAGGGAATATTGGGCGCCTGTGGATGACATAGAGCGATTGTTTGACGAGTTGCCGACCGAGATTTCGCCAAGGTGGGCGGGCGAGCGAATCCCGAAAAAGGACCTGTGGGTCGAGCTCGGCGGCCCAAAGCATGACTACAAGAGCTTTTACCTCATAGAAAAAAGAGACCCGAAGGAGATAGAGCATGGAAAGATTGAGATTGTGGGACCTGAGCTCAGCGAGCTAGAGGAGGGCATGAGCCTGCCTTTCGGCTATTACCTCATCGTCGGCGGCGAACGTCTCCAAGAGGAGCATGTCAGCTACTTCGAACGCTGGGCGATGGATAATCACGTCAAGCAAGAAGGCATACTCTGGCTCAACACTCGCAATATGGTCTGGGCGAGAATTCACAAGCGGCTGAAAGGTAGAATTGACTCCTTCAAGTATTTGCCTTGGGCAGCGATGGGTATGTTCCTGTCGCAGCTGCCCACAATCATTGACGCCATCGAGGCGAAGATGATAATAGCATCGCCAGAAATCGGCGGCAAGGAGCTCATCGCCGAAATCATAGAACAACAGTGCAAGCCAATATGGGATGCTCGAGACGCGCGGGCTATGGAGATGCGGGACGAGGAGGCTGATGTCTTCTACGGCTGCACGCTTTGTCAGAGCTTTGCGCCGAACCACTGCTGCGTCGTTACGCCGGACAGGACGCCCTTCTGCGGCGTGCTGAACTGGCACAACACCCGGGCATGCCTCGACGTGGACCCGCAGGGCTACTGCTTCATCATCCCCAAAGGCGAATGCATAGACCCCGTCGCCGGCAGATACACAGGTGTGGACAAAGCCGTTTACGAGCGCACGAACAGGACAATACGGCACGTGAACCTGTATTCCGCCATAAAATACCCGATGACGTCGTGCGGCTGCTTTGAAGTTCTGGTGTTTTACATTCCTGAGCTTGACGGACTCGGCATCGTGAACCGCACTTACAAGGGCTTAACGCCTTTAGGGCTGAAGTTCTCAACAATAGCCGGCATGTGCGGCGGCGGCGTCCAGTATCACGGCTTCTGCGGCGCCTGCGTGCTCACGCTCAAAAGCCCAAAATTCCTCGGCGGCGACGGCGGCTGGGACCGTGTTATCTGGATACCCAAGGATTTGAAGATGAAGATTGCCGACGCCATCCCGGAGACGCACTTCCACCTCATAGCGACTGAGGAAGACGCTGTCGAGCCCGACGAGCTTAAAGCTTGGCTGAAAAAAGTCGGACACCCTATCGTGAAGAGGTTTTGGAAGAACGGCGAGCCGACGCCGCTGCAGCTACCAGGTCCTGGCGAGTTATGGCCCGAAGACAAAGCGGAAGAGGCGCCTTGAGGCACTTCCTAAAACGATGCTCAAAGCAGCGCCCTGAAGCAAGCAGCTAAGGGCACCTGCTCAGAAACTCTCTTATTTTCATTTTTTGCGCCCTTTTCGCATCTTCAAGTTTTTTGGCAAGCTCCTCACTCAGGGCGACGCCTGTTGCCAGCCTTAAAATTTCAACGTATGAGACAAGCTCTTTTTCCAAAAGTAGCTCGTAACAACGTTGAATTTCTTGCGCATCGACATCAGGGGCGACTGCCGTCAGCTCGTGCAACACTCCTATCTTCTCTACGCTCTCTCTTGGCTTAATCGTCATCTGAGCAAAGAGCTTTGCGTAGGCGTTCTGAATGATGCCACCCTCAAGCTTCGGCAGGAAGCCCACGAGCTTCACGAGCCTCGCAACGCCGTGCACCAAGCACTTTTCGAGAAGCCGCTCGCACTTCTCACGAACGCCCGCTTCAAGCTCCCGCCTCAATTTCTCATAGGCGGCGGCGTCCGCTTCTGCTTCTAACGCCTCTTTCAAAGATAATATCTCCTCAATTCTCATTCATCCAAAATAAGGATAATTCCGTTTCTTGTAACATTCCTCCTTGAAGGGGCAGCCCTCCGCCGTCCAGCATGCAAGATATGCTTCTTCGACGTATTCGTCTTCTTCTTCGTCGTAGTCCTCGAACACGAAGCGTGGCTCAAAGCACTCATACGCATCCCAAGGGCGAATTATTCTGCCGTAGCAGTAGCCCACGCTTCCCCTTCTTATCCCTTCCACCAGCTCCTTCACCGCCTCGTCAATCTCGTAATTCCACACGGGCACCTCGACACGTCTCCCTAAGACCTCTATTACAATAACCTCGTCGCTTTTCGTCCGTTTGACGTCAAACATCGCTTTTTTCACGACGGCACGCTCCCAATGCTTGCACGAGTAGCAACAGCGCATCGTTCTCACCTGGAACCCACGTAGGAAAATATCCTCTCTTTAATCTCGTATATCTTCTCCACGGCTTTGCCGCCGACATCTATCGGCGCCCTCCCCTCAATGTCTGCTTTTATCAGGGCGTCGTCGTAAGGGATGACTCCGATGACTGGCATCTGCAATTCTCGCTCAAGCTTGCTTTTAAGGATTTCTATGACGCCCTCGTCGGCGCTCGCTTTGTTTATCGCAGCTACAACGTTCCTCACGCCGATGTCCGCTGCAAGCTTCTTTATGCGTTTTGCGGTCTCGACGGAACGCATCCCCGGCTCTACGATCGCCAGCATCAAATCCACGCCCCTTGCGGTGCCGCGTCCTAAATGCTCGATGCCAGCCTCCATATCGAGGATTACAACCTTGCCGCGGAAGATAACGTGGCGGAGCAGTGCTCGCAAGAACGCATTTTCGGGACAGACGCAACCGCCGCCACCCTTTTCGACCGTGCCCATGACGAGAAGGCGGACGCCGTCAGGGGCGATGACGCTGTATCTCATGACGACGTCGTCCACTTTCGGGTTAAGCTTGTAAACGCCGCCATAACCACCAGCCCGCTCGTATATTAAGTCTTTAAGCTCTGAAATGGGCGTTGGAACCTCTGAAACGCCGAGCGCCGACGCAAGGTTCATCGCAGGGTCGGCATCTATGGCGATGACCTCGTAGCCCGCTCTCGCAAGCGCTCGGGCGAGCGTGCCCGCAAGCGTCGTCTTCCCGACGCCGCCTTTCCCCGAAATCGCTACCTTCACGCTTCTCTTTTGCATGCCTGTTAATATTTTGGTGCCATTAAATTTCATTGTATAGGGTGCCGTGGTATCGCCGAAGCTTTTAACAAATCGGCGCAAAATTTGCCTTATGGAATACAAGATCATTGGGGACAATCTCCAAGTTGTAGAGATTATGCTGGGCGCCGGCGAGGGGGTTTACGCCGAGGCGGGCGCCATGGTTTACATGAGCGGAAACGTCAAAATGGAAGCAAAAGCCAAAGGTGGTTTCTTAAAAGGTTTAAAACGGAAGCTCGTAGGTGAGACCTTTTTCTTGACGGAGTTCTCCACAAGTGGCGGTCCTGGTGTAGTCGCATTTGCTGGAAACGCCCCCGGCACGATTCAGCCCGTTAAAATTTCTTCGGCGGAGCGAAAAGAGTTCATAGCGCAGAAGGATGCGTTTTTGTGCGCCGAGGACGGCGTTGACCTCGGCATCACGTTCACGAAGAAGCTCGGCGCTGCCATCTTCGGCGGCGAGGGCTTCATCCTCGAAAAATTTTCGGGCGAGGGGCTCGTGTTCCTGCACGCCTGCGGCGATTTCATAGAGAAAGAGCTGAACGTCGGTGAGACTTTGAAGGTGGATACGGGTTGCATCGTCGGCTTCGACGCCTCCGTGCGCTATGACATCGAGTTCGTCGGCGTGAAGTCCGCACTCTTCGGCGGCGAGGGCGTCTTCGTCGCTACCCTCACCGGTCCCGGCAGGGTTCTCCTGCAGTCAATGACGCTGCACAACCTCGCAGCGGCGCTCCGCCCGTTCCTGTCTGTTGGAACCTCAGGCGCCGACCGAGAAATCGGTTTCAAGATAGGCGGCTTTAAGATGGACATTTGAGGTGCGAGGATGAGCTACGAAGCAGAAATAATGGGCTACCAGCTTGCAGAGCGGCTGAAATCCGGACTCATCATGGCGCAGAGGCTCATGGACGTTTTCTCCTCTCTGACGGGGGGTGAGCGTGGCGGCGCTCGGAAGATAATGCTCACGTTCCTCGAGGGGCTGCTCAACGAGACGCAGCTTGCGTCGAATTTCACAAGCATGCAGGAGTTTGCTGAAATAGCATCGGAGTTGCGGGACGTGATGCGGAAAGTCGAGACCGACGAGCTTTCAGACAGCAACTTAAACATAGGGCGGGCGGTCTCAAGAGCGACAACTGCATGCGATGCAAAAATCAAAGCTCTGAAGGTGATTTTTGAGAATGATTGAGCTACCGATGTGGCTGAGAGCGGGAGGAACTACACATGGACAGAATAACAAAGAGGTTTAAAGAGCTGAAGGAAAGGGGCGAGGGCGGACTAATAAGCTTTATCACTGCCGGCGACCCTTCAGCCGACGCCACCATCAAGATTGCGGATGCGCTTGTCAGTGGCGGCGTGGACTTCCTCGAACTTGGCTTGCCGTTCTCAGACCCTATGGCTGATGGTCCAACCATCCAGAAAGGGACGGAACGCAGCTTAAAAGCAGGGATGACTCCCGATATTTATTTTGAGGTCGCTAAGGAGATTAAAAGCGTGCCGAAGATTTGCCTGACTTATTACAACATAGTTTTGCGGCGGGGCTTCGAAAGATTTATAAAGGACTGCAAGCGTGCGGGCATCGACGGTTTAATAGTGGCGGACCTCCCGATAGACGAGGCGGCGCCGCTCCTCGAGCGATGCCGAGCGGAGAACTTCCATCTAATCTTCCTTGCGGCGCCGACGACGAGCGACGAGCGGCTGCGCTGGATTTTGAGGGAGAGCTCTGCCTTTTTATACTTGGTGTCACTGCTCGGCGTCACCGGCGAGCGGGAGAGGCTTTCTGCTTACGTCTCGCCGCTCTTGAGGCGGATAAAAGCGTTGGAGCAGGAGCTTGAAAAGGCAATGAGCGTGGCGGTCGGCTTTGGGATTTCGAAGCCTGAACACGTCCGCTCCGTCATAGATGCGGGTGCGGACGCCGCCATTGTCGGGAGCGCCTTCGTCAGACTCATCGAAGATAACGTGCATGACGAAGAAAAAATGTTGAGGACTGTGGAAGAATTCGCGCGGGCGTTGAAGGACGCTGCTTGTGGTGGCGTCCGCAGAGTCACTTGAGAAATTATTGCACTCGCTCAACCAGCGAGATGTTCAAGATGCGTTCCAATTTCTGTCGCACTCTGTCGTCGGGCACAATCTCGCCACGCTCTATTTTGCGAAGGAGCGAGACCTTTTCGTTTATCCGCTTCGCAAGCTCCTCCTGCTTGAGCCCCAACTTCTCCCTTGCATCTTTGACGCGCATCCCGAAATCAGGGACGATCTCGATGCTGAACTCCTCATCCATGAGCTTGTATATCTTTTTCTTCACAACCGGTTTCGCCTTGCTTGACGCCCGCTCAGGGACGGCGACGCCGTATTTTGCGCACGCCTTGCAGACACGCAGCTTAGAAGTGCCAACCTCAACAAGATACGTGTGCGGCACATCCGCCCCGCATATTTCGCATTGCTGCGTCATTTTGCATCAACTATTTATTATGGCTGGACAAATTAAAAAGAGAACAGCGGGGTAAGAAGATGGAAGAGAGTGAAAGAGTGCCGCCAGAAGCAAGAGATGACCTCTCAAGATACCTCATGGACAGGATACGGCAGCTTGAAGAGATGAACTATCGGCTTAGAGAGCGCATTTCGAGAATCGAGCGTGAGAAGAAGTATCTGGAAGAGCAGAGGCTACGGTATGAGCGGGAACTTCGGAGATTGAGCAATGAGGTCGAGCGGTTGAAGTCGCCGCCGCTGATTGTCGGGACGGTCATCGACGTTCTCGGCGACGGTAAATTGCTTATAAAAAGCAGCACGGGACCCAAGTTCGTGGTTAACGCCTCTGGCTTCTTGGATGTTGCCACTCTCCGCCCCGGGACGCAAGTCGCCCTTAACCAGCAGAGTTTGTCCGTCGTTGAGGTTCTGCCCTCGATGAAAGACCCCATGATTTACGGGATGGAAGTAATTGAGGCGCCGGGCGTTGACTACGACCAGATTGGCGGGCTCGATAAGCAGATACAGGAGCTAAAAGAAGCTGTGGAGCTACCGCTGATGGAGCCTGAGCGGTTCGAGCGGATAGGCGTCGAGCCACCGAAAGGCGTCCTTCTTATTGGACCGCCCGGCACCGGGAAAACGCTGCTCGCAAAGGCGGTGGCGAAGAGAACTCTGGCGACGTTCATCAAGGTCGTCGGCTCGGAACTCGTCCAGAAATACATAGGAGAAGGCGCTCGGCTCGTGAGGGAGCTTTTCGCCCTCGCTCGTGAGAAGGCACCCTCGATAATTTTCATAGACGAAATAGATGCGATAGGGGCGAGGCGCGTGGATGACGGCACCTCCGGCGACAGGGAAGTGCAAAGGACGATGATGCAGCTCCTTGCCGAGATTGACGGCTTCGACCCGAGGGGCGATGTCAAGCTGATAGCGGCGACGAACCGCCCCGACATCCTCGATCCGGCGTTGCTGCGTCCCGGACGTTTTGATAGGGTCATAGAAATACCAATGCCGAATTACGAGGCACGCATGCAAATATTCGAAATACATGCGAAGAGGCTGCGACTGGGCGAGGATGTGGATTTCGGGAAGCTCGCGGCGATGACTGAAAACGCAACGGGCGCCGACATAAGGGCAATAACGATGGAGGCAGGGATGTTCGCAGTGCGGGAGAACAAGGAGTCCGTCGAGATGGCGGATTTCGAAAGGGCGGTGCGGAAAGTCATGACGGGCGGGCAGAGAGAGATATTAAAGGAGTTCAGAGAGCCGGGAGTGATGTTTGCTTAACCCTTTTTGACCCCTTTCAAATTCGGAAGTTTGTATAGGGCGCTTTTAATCTTAAAATTATTAAAGTCAGCACTTAACCGCGTTCGAGCTGGTAAAACAAAAAGGCTTTTATGAAAAGATTCCTTGCCCTCCATTATGAGCGAGCTTAAAAGCTTAACCGCATACCTCGCAGGACTGTTAATAACAGTTGCAATAGTCAGTAATACAAATCTTGATACGAGTCAAATTATATCGGTCACAACATTCATTGCCATAATTCTTGGGGCTATTTTCTTCTGGAGGCTGAGGCTGGCGTTTGCGCTCGCTGGAGTCTCAGCGCTCCTGTTTTTAAAGGTGCTTGACGTGCCGCATCTTATGAAGTATGCGCATTTTGATGTAATCCTTTTTTTGATGGGCATGATGATAGTAATCGGCTTTCTCGAGGAACAGGGCTTTTTTGAGCACATCTTAGAAATACTCTCCAAATATTTCAGCAGAAGCGGCTTCATGCTCGTCGCAGGTCTCCTATTAATGTCTGCGACGTTTGCAGCGCTCGTTGACGAAGTAACATCAATCCTTTTCATGACCGCTCTGACGCTGCGGATAACGAAGCGCTATGATCTCGATCCGCTACCGATGGTCATTGCAACGGTCATGGCTACCAACGTTGGCAGCAGCTTCACAGTCGTCGGAAACCCGATAGGCGTGCTTATCGCTTTCGAGGGAGGTTTATCGTTCCTTGATTTTATCAGATGGGCGACACCAGTAGGCGTTGTTGTATTGATGCTAACCATAATGCTCGTGTTCGTCTACTGGCGTCCTTACATTACGAAGCTCGACGGCATGATGAACCTTTTGGGGAGGCTGAGCTTGGATAGAGAGATAGATAAAAGGAAGATGCGAGTGTCATGGGCAGTTTTCCTCTGCACGATTTGCGGTCTCGTTCTCCACCATCCGCTGGAGGAATTGTTGCATCTCGAAAGGAACACATTACTGTTAGCGGTTCCCTTGATAATGGCTGGAATAACACTGTTTATAAGCAGAGAGCAAGCAAGAGGGCTCGTCGAGCATCGTGTCGACTGGTGGACGTTGGCATTCTTCATATTTTTCTTTTCAACAGTTGGAACGCTTTCATACACAGGCGTCACGGAAATAATGGCGGAAACGATAATCACGTTCGCCGGTGGCAATCCGCTCTTAATAGCCACGCTAATAACGTGGACTGCGGGGATATTGAGCGCTTTCATGGACAACATACTGGCGGTAGCTACACTAATATCCATCGTACACGGACTTGAAGCCTATGGTTATCATATATTTCCAACATGGTGGGGCATGCTCTTCGGTGCTTGTTATCTTGGAAACCTAACGATGATAGGCAGCACCGCAAACATAGTGGCGCTTGGTATACTTGAAAAGGAAAGAGATCGTCACATCCATTTCCTTGATTGGTTCAAGCCCGGGCTGGCGATTGCCGTGCCGGAACTCGCGCTCGCAACGGTGTTATTACTACTTCAGCATTTTATATTTTGATTGTAGAATAAATGTTAACATTAAACAAAAGGATGAAAACAGATGATTTGTAACGTTTCTGGACGTTGTCAATGAGGGCGCGAGCGCTTTCAAATATCAGACTTGGTCGCTGCTGGATGCCAATAAAGCCCTTACGTGCGTTTTCCAAAAGGACGCCGGCACGTGTAACATACGGCACGGTATGTTACACTTTATATATCTTTGGATAGAGATTTCATGATGTGAGCCGTAAAGTCGGGCTTTACATCAGAGTCAGCACGCTGGAGCAGGCTGAGAGTGGAATTAGCATCGATGCACAACGCTCTTCGCTGCAGAAGTTCTGTGAGCTGCACGGCTGGAACATTCACAGGGAATACGTGGACGCCGCCAGGAGTGCTGCCACTATGGAGCGAAAGGCGCTACAAAAACTCCTTAAAGATTGCAGAAGCGGAGAAATAGACACAGTCGTTGTGTTCAAGCTTGATAGGCTTTCGAGGTCGCTTCGTGATTTGATTTTGTTGATGGACGAGCTTAAAAGATGTGGTGTTGACTTTGTAAGCGTTACCGAACGCATAGATACTACGACTGCCGCCGGAAAACTCATGTTTCATATTATCGGGGCGTTTGCGGAATTCGAGCGAGAAATGACGATAGAGCGGACGAAGCTGGCAATGGACAAGAAGGTTAAGGAGGGCTCGTTCGTCGGGCGCCTTCCGTTTGGCTATCGCTACGACGACGCACGCCGCATAGTCCTCTCAGAAGATGCTGAGACCGTCCGCCGCATCTTCCTCGATTTCCTCGAAACGCAGAACGTCAGCGAGGTCGCCCGTAGAGCGCATCTTTCAAGGATGCAAGTTTACAGAATCCTTAGAAATCCTTTTTACGCGGGCATCGTCCACTGGCGGGACGTGGAGTGGCGGGGCAACCACCCCAAGATCATCAGTAAAAGAATATTCGAAAAAGTCCAAAGAATCCTGAATTCTAGAAAAAACAAAGCTACAAGGTAAAGGAGTAAGTTTTCTCCTTAAGACTTCTTCGCTCAAGCTCGAAGAGATGCACGACGCACGAGCGTTGGCTGATGTCAAGGAACATGAAAGATGGCTTTCTGGAACCGCCACCGCCGCCCCAGACGCCCGTCGCAGAGCCGGGGTTCAAAAGTAGGACTTTTCTGCCGCCAGCGAGCTCCCGCTCTAAGACTTGCGGGCGATGCGTGTGCCCCGAAATCAAAACATTTACGGCGAGCGTCTCCGCAATCCGGCAAAGCTCCCTCACGTTGCCCCTCGGGTAAATCCCGTCACCGTGTATCAGCCCTATCTTTAAGCCTTCGATCTCAGCCACGTCCCACTTTTTAAGATTTAAATAGTCCATATTGCCCCTAACGACGTGCAACTCGCCGAGCACAGCGTAAAAATCTAAAAGCCGCTCGTCCGTGAGGTCGCCGGTGCAGAAAACGTGACTTGCGTCGCTGCTCTTTATCCTCGCCACAATAACATCATCTATCTTCTTCGCCCTTGAGGGGATGTGCGTGTCTCCGATGATAAGGAGCCTCACAGCCCCGCCCATCCGCCATCGCCCATGTCGTCATCGCACCGCCAGCATAATACTTCTCTCGTCTTTATCGGAAGCCATCTGAAGACATGCGGCACTTCCCTCCTAACTCTCTCCTTTAGCTCTTTCCACTCATTCAAGTAAGAACGTCCGGCTCTTGCAAGCTCCGGCGGGTATTCGCCGACGAGCATTTCCTCCTCATACGCCACTCCCTCAAGCCCGACCCAGCTGTAATACTCACGAAGCTTCTCAATGAGCTCACGCTTCTCGCTCTCGCTTGTCTCCCCCTCGATTATGTAAAAGCCCACAGGTATGTATTTCGAGCCGCTGTAAACTTGACCAACGCAAATAGCCTTCACTTTGCGCACCGCTCCCTTTCTTATCTCCCTCTCGATGAGCGCTTCTACTTCCTTCCGCCTCGCTCCCAGCTCTTCCAACGCCTTTATCATCGTTGAAGGGCGGAGCGGCGAAAACGTCGAGAGCAAGCCGACGAGCAGCAACTCCAAAGACGGCTTCTTCACAACCTTATCGTAAACGTTCAAAACCTTCTCCGCAACTTTCTCAGAAAAATCATCCCTCTTATATCTGTATGAAGCATGCACACTCTCCACGAGGCTTCGGCGCTCAAGCTCGCTTAGCGCACGCCGCACGACCTCTAAAGGCTCGTTAAGGCGGGCGGCAAGCTCCTCAGCACTAAGTTCCTCCCCCCTTTCCTTAAGGTATTTCAGCACCTTTACGGGCGTAGGCATTTCTAACATCCTAAGTATTTTGTCTTCGCTCCTGTTTTAATCTTGCCTATCAGCAGTCGCGCAACGCCTGCTCTATCAGGCGTTTCGCCCATTTCAGCTTCCGCCGCTTCGTCAAATTCACTTTTGTGTCCTCGAAATCGAAGCCGACGAGCTTTACCGAGGCGGCGCCGAGCTCCTTCGCGAGGAAGACGCAACGGTCGCCGTCGGTGAAGCCGCCGAAGTTGTGGACGTGCGGTGGCAGCGGGCGTGCCTGCGTTGTGCAGAGAACTCTACTAAGCTCAGGCAGCACCCGTCGTATTTTACCAATGTTGTCGCCGTGGGCGTGCGCCACGACGATGGCACCGAGCCGGCTTGCGTATATGATGTCGGGGAGGTAGCCGTCAAGGTCGCTTACGATGACGTCGGGAAGCACGCCGCACTCCAAGACGACGGAGGTAGCGCCGTCCGCCGCCAGAACCACGTATTCGAAAGCGTCAATGCTCCTTAACTCCTCTCGGAGGCACGGAGCAGCTCCGCATACAAGAACGCTCTTCCCTTCTATCATCCGCCTTAGCTCCTCCACTCCCACCTCCTTCCAACTCATCCTCGAAATAGCCTCTGCCGCCACTGCCGCCGCCTCCTCATCCTTCTTCCTGTCATAACCGAAGTCCGCCAAAATCCGCTCGTATATTGGCTCCCACTCCTCAAACCGCATTATATTATTAAGGGGCGCTGCACAAAAATAGCACCGACGGCGGCAGCTATGAAATACATCACTTTAATAGGCGACGGCATGGCGGATTACCCCCTCGCCGACCTTGGCAACAAGACTGTACTCCAAGCGGCGAATACGCCAAATATGGACTTCGTAGCGGCGACGGGGCGTTGTGGCGTCACGAAAACGGTCCCTGACGAGATGCCGGCGGGCAGCGACATCGCCATCCTCTCCATACTGGGCTACGACCCCCAAAAATACTACACCGGGAGAGGTCCGTTAGAAGCCCTCGGTAGAGGCGTGGAGCTAAAGAGCGGAGATATTGCTTTTAGATGCAACCTCGTAACCGTGAGTGGCGAGAGGCTCGTGGATTACAGCGCCGGACACATCTCAAGTGAAGAGGCAAGAATGTTGATTGAGGAGCTTAACGAGAGGCTTCCTGACGTTGAAATACATGCAGGCGTCAGCTACAGGCACATCTTCGTCGCGCGGCGGGATGCGTTTAACGGAAAAGTTCCGAAGTGCACGCCGCCGCATGACATGCTCGGCGAGAACTTCCACGCGCACCTGCCTGAGGACGAAATGCTCAAGCAACTTATCTTGAAGTCCAAGGAAATACTTGAGGCACACGAAGTAAACAAGAAGAGGGAAAGACATGGGAAGAGAAAGGCGAACATGATATGGCTTTGGGGTGGGGGCGTGAGGCCTGAGCTTCCGAGCTTTGAGGAGAAATATGGCGTCAGTGGTTCGGTGATTTCGGCGGTGGACCTGATTAGGGGCATCGGGCGAGCCTTGGGGCTTGACGTCGTTGAGGTGCCCGGGGTCACAGGCTACCTCGACACGAATTATGAGGGAAAGGCAGAATACGCCCTTAGAAGTCTTCAGCGTAGGGATTTCGTGCTTGTGCATGTGGAAGCGCCCGACGAAGCCGCCCACGAGGGCGACGTCGCCGCTAAAATCGTGGCGATTGAGAATTTCGACGAGAAGGTGGTCGGCAACGTCCTCGCAGGCTTGCCAAATCTCGGTACCGCCCGAATCTTGCTGATGCCCGATCATTACACGCCGGTTTCGGTGCGGACGCACACGAGAGAGCCTGTGCCCTTTGCCATCGCAGAACTTCCGAGCGGCGGCAAGAGCGACGCTGTGAAGAACTTTGACGAATTTTCAGCCCGAAATGGAGCGCTAGGGGAGATTCCTGTTGAAAAACTTATGAAGGTGCTTATTAACGAGGGGCTATGACGACGCAAGCTGATAAGAAAAAGGAGATGACGGCGGCGGAGCTTGCCGATGAAGAGGTTCTCGATATGGCGAGGCGGATACTTAGTGAGGGTTACGTCTGCGATAACTGCTTAGGGAGGCAGTTCGCCCGGGTTTCCACCGGAATGACGAACCGAGAACGGGGGCAGTTCATAAAAGAAAAGCTCAAAGAGCAGGAACTCTTGGAAGCGGAGGTCTCTGAAAAATGCTGGGTCTGCAACGGGCTTTTCGAGCATGTCGAAGCGTGGGCATGGCGGGCGGTAGCGGCACTGCGGGATTATGAGTTCAAGACGTTCCTCGTTGGCACGAGGATGAGCGGGCTGCTCGCCGAGAACGAAGAGGTGCTCTGGGAGCTCACAGGGGCTGCATATGCCGAGCCGCTGAAGTCGGAGTTCAACAGGGAGGTTGGGAAAATCCTACAACGCTTGCTGAACAAGCGTGTTGACTTCCAAACGCCAGACATCCTCATCCTCATTGACTTGAATCGAGAAGCCGTGGAGCTTCAGGTGCGTCCCGTCTTTATCTACGGACGCTACCGGAAGCTCGTTCGTGGGATGCCACAAACGAGGTGGCTGTGCCGCTCTTGCAGAGGTGCGGGCTGCGAACGCTGTAACTTCACGGGCAAGATGTATCCGGAGTCCGTCGAGGAGCTCATAAAGGCGCCGGTCGTCGAGGAGTTCGAGGCTGAGGATATGATACTCCACGGCTGCGGGCGTGAGGACATTGACGCTCGGATGCTGGGGCGGGGGCGTCCGTTCGTTGCCGAAGTGGTCGCTCCTCGGCGGCGAACCGTGAACCTGCAGCGGCTTGAAGAGAAAATCAAGGAAAGCAGCGGTGGCAAGGTCGAGGTTTTCGGCTTGCGCTACGTCACGAAGGACGCCGTCGAGATTGTAAAGAACGTGAAAGCCGCTAAGACTTACAGGTTCAAGCTGCGGCTCGGCGCAAAGGTCGAGGAGAAGCATCTAAGAGCAGCCCTAGAAGGGCTGAAAGGCGTGATACGGCAGAGAACTCCACGGAGGGTCGTGCACCGCCGTGCCGACATTGTCAGGGAACGAGAAGTTTATGACATTTGCCTTATAGAATTCGGCAAGCACCCCGTCGTGGAAATAAAGTGCGAGAGTGGGCTCTACGTCAAAGAGCTCGTCTCCGGCGACGATGGTAGGACCAAACCGAGCCTCAGCGAGCTTCTTGGCGTCACCGCCGAGGTTTTCGAGCTTGACGTCCTCGACGTCGAGTTCGAGCTGGCGTCGAGCGGCGACGACTAAACCCAAGCGGTTTGAGCAAAGGTTAAAAATACCAAAAGATTATTAAACCTATACCCTCGAACTACACAGTTGAGGTTTGAAGGGGCGGGGAGGAAGCCGTGGGCAACATCTTCGAAGACCTGCTTGAAGAAAGTAAAATTTTCGAAAATAAGGATGTCCTGCGTCCGAGCTACGTGCCCGGACAGCTTCCACATAGAGGCGAGCAGATAGAGAGCTTAGCCTGCGCCCTCGCCCCGGCGTTAAGAGGGGAAACTCCTTCTAACATTGTGGTTTACGGGAAGACAGGAACCGGGAAGACGGCAACTGTCAGATACGTCGAGCGGGAGCTTAAGGACGCCGCTTGTAAAGTCGGGAGTCGGTGCATGCTGTTTTACTTGAACTGCGAGATAATAGACACGCAATACCGGGTCTTTGCCGCTGTCGCAAGACAGCTCAGCAAGAGTGTGCCGATGACAGGGTGGCCCACTGACCATGTGTATCAAGAGTTCAAAAACGCCCTCGACGCCGAGGGCGGCTGCGCCGTCATCATCCTCGACGAGGTGGACAAGCTCGTCTCAAAGGGCGACGAAGCCCTCTACACGCTCTCAAGAATAAATTCCGAGCTCAAAAACGCAAGAATAAGCATAATAGGCATTTCCAACGACCTCACCTTCACAGAACGCCTTGACCCCAGAGTTAAATCGTCGTTGGGGCAGGAGGAAATAGTATTCCCGCCGTATAACGCCGTGCAACTTTATGATATTTTGGAGCAGCGCGCCAAGGTCGCTTTCAAGGAAGGCGTCCTTGAGGAGGACGTGATTCCGTTGTGTGCGGCGTTTGCCGCCCAAGAGCACGGGGACGCTCGCAGAGCGCTCGACCTTCTGAGGGTGGCTGGCGAGCTGGCAGAACGCCAGAACTCGCCAAGAGTCAGAGGCGAGCACGTGAAGATGGCAAAAAACAAAATAGAGGCGGACAGGGTCGCCGAGGTCGTGAGGACGCTGCCTTTACAGTCGAAGCTCGTGCTCAGCAGCATTTTACTCCTGGATGCCGAGCGCCGAAAGAGACGATTCAGCACTGGCGAGGTTTATAACATGTATCGTAAATTAAGTAGATACGCTGGGATTGACGTGCTGACGCAGAGAAGAATAACGGACCTCATTTCAGAGCTCGATGCGCTGGGCTTGATAAATGCGGTGGTCATAAGCAAAGGTAGGTATGGACGGACGAGAGAAATATCGTTGAGTGTGCCTTCCGTCATAGTAAAATCCGTGCTCTTTGAGGACTACAAGCTGAGCGCGCTCGCGGGAGTGAGGTTGAAGGTGCAGATGACCCTTTAGGGGGGATGAAAATGGCGAAGATGTTCGTGAAGTTTGAGGTGCCTGCGGAGCTTGAGAAGAAGGCGCTCGAAGCTTTGCAGACGGCGAGAGACACGGGAAGCATAAAAAAGGGAACGAACGAGACGACGAAAACCGTAGAGCGGGGGCTTGCAAAGTTCGTGTATATTAGTGAGGACGTGGAGCCCGAGGAAGTGGTTGCGCACCTGCCGCCGCTGTGCGAGGAGAAAGCCACGCCCTACATTTACGTGAAGAGCAAGAAGGCGCTGGGTGCGGCGTGCGGCATCGATGTGAGTGCGGCGGCGGCTGCTATCGTCGACCCCGGAAGCGCAGAAACCGTCGTGAAAGAAATCGCCGAAGAGCTGAAGAAGATAAAGAGCAAAGAGTAAGGAGGAAAGAAAGGATGTCGGAGGAAGCGACGCCTGCGGAGGTTATAGAGGTCGTGGGTAGGACGGGCATGCACGGCGAGGTGACCCAAGTAAAGTGTAAAATCCTAGAGGGGCGGAACAAAGGGCGAATAATAACGAGAAACTGCCTAGGACCTGTGCGTGTCGGCGACATCATCGTGCTCCGAGAAACCGCAAGGGAGGCAAGAAAGCTCACAGCACGGTGAGTCCGATGAGGTGCTCGTTCTGCAAGCGGGAAATCGAGCCGGGCACCGGCAAGATGTTTGTGAGGAACGACAGCACCGTTTTCTACTTCTGTTCCTCAAAATGCGAGAAGAATCAGATAAAGCTGCGAAGAAAGGCGAGAAAAGTGAAGTGGGCGAGGAAGGCGGCGAAGAGCTGAGCGCGGGCGAGCGGTGGTTGGGCAATCGGGATATGGCGCGTTGAGTGAGAGGGGGTTTGAGATTGCCGAGGGAGCGCACATTTTTGATGATAAAGCCCGAGGGGGTGGAGCGGGGGCTCGTCGGCGAGATAATTTCGAGGTTTGAGCGGCGTGGCTTCAAAATCGTGGCGCTGAAGCTCACGAAACTCAGCAAGGAGCTTGCAGAGAAACACTATGCGGAACACCGGGGCAAGGATTTCTTCGAACCCCTCGTCGCCCACATCACCTCAGGACCCGTCGTGCCGTTCGTCGTGGAGGGCGAGGATGCCGTCAGAGTCGCAAGAGAGATGGCAGGGACAACGGACCCGAAAAAGGCGGCACCCGGAACCATACGAGCAGATTTCGGGATTGACATCCAGAGAAACGTGATACATGCGGCGGACTCCCCCGCTACCGCAAAGCGAGAAATAGCTATACATTTCAGCGAGGACGAATTTGTAGAACGGTAGGGGACTTGTTGGAAGAAAGCCTTCACGATGCGATTACGCGGGTAAAAGCGGATTATGTGGAAATAAGACTGCAGAAGCAGGAAGTTTTTAGCCTGAAGTTCTATAATGGGCAGGTCCAAGACATAAGAGCCTACAAAGATGATAAAATAGGCTTAAGAGCTTTGAAAAACGGCAGCTGGCTTATTTTCCACTCTAATGAGGAAAAAGTTTTTGATTTGGTGGAGCGGGCGAGACGTTCTGTTGCGAAGCTGCCACGCGGTGACGCTCGTCTGGCGTTCGTGGGCGGGTATAAAGGGAGATACGAGGTAAGGAAGAAGGATGTGGATTTTGAGAGGAAATTAGAGTTTTTCAGGCAGTTGGAAAGCTCGGTTGCCGAGGACGTTTTTGTGTGGGGCGTCCCGATAAGATATGCGGAGGTCGTTGAGAGCAAGCATGTTATCACCTCCGAAGGCGTGGACGTTCTGCAAAGAATCCCATACGTGCTTCTTTCCGTCTCTGTAAACACGGCACTTGCATCGCATAGCCGACTCTTCGGCGGCGTCGGCGGCTTCGCAAACCTCGACGCCGAAAAAATTCTGGAAGAGATAAAAGAAATGAGTAAGGTGGCGGTCGCTCAGCTCACCGCGAAGCCGATCAGTGGTAAGTTCAAGGCGGTTTTCTCGCCTTCTGCCGTCGGAAGTATTGCAGAGAAGGTGGCACACCTCCTCGAAGCGGATTTCGTAAGGGACGGACTTTCGGCGTTTCGCACCGCCTTCGAGCGTGGCGAGCGTGTGGCGCCAGCTTTTTTCTCGCTTTCGGACGCTCCGCTCGAAAACAGCTTTTGCTTTTTCAAATACGACGATGAGGGCGTAACCGCACGTAAAAAAGAATTAATCAAGGAAGGTGTGCCGAAAGAGCTTATTCACAACAGGGAGACCGCCGTAAGCTTCGGAACGACACCAAACGGCGGTGGCAGGGGTCCTGCAGGCGCGATACCGCTGCCGAGAGCGGGCACCGCCTTCGTAAACCGTGGCGACGCCAGCTTCGACGAAATAATGGACATGAAACACGGAATCTACATCGACAACATCGCAGACAGCAACGTCTCAGTCAAAGACGGAAACTTCAAAATGCTCGCTCAGGCGTGCTACCTCGTCGAGGACGGCGAGCTGAAAAAGCCATTGCGCACGGTCTCGCTCGTGGGAAACGTCCTTGAACTTCTGCGTAATGTCGAAGTGGTGGGCGATGACTTCGCCCTCGCAAACATCACGTTCGACGAAAAAGCAGGACAGGTGGTGCCGGTCTGCAGCGGAGGTCCGCATGTGAGAGTGGCGGGGGTCAGGATTGTTTGATTTAAATGTGGCTGCGAAGGCACAGGGCGCCCAACATCTTTAAATCATGACAAACATAACAATAATCTCCAGAATGACAGAGGACCGCCGCCAACACTATGCTCGCGTTATTCCCAGGAGAGATTGAATGAAGATAGAATCTCAGAAATATGGTTGCGATAGCATTTCGCGCATCCTCATCGAGCGCAAAATCGTATTAAGAGATGCTTATTGTGTAATTACAAAGCCGCTGCGATTTAAGAAACATGGGACATAGAGGGGGACGGACTTATGAACGATGAAGAAATTGTGGAGAGGATAGTAAGGGGCGAAATAAAGTTGTATGAGGTTGAAGAATTCACAGGCGGCGATAGCTTCCATGCGACAGAGCTGCGGCGGCGCGCCATCGAGCGCTTAAGCGGAGTGAAGCTCGAAAACATCAGCACTTTCTCCATAGACGCCAACAGGGCGACGAAGGCTAACATCGAGAATATGATAGGCGTGGCGCAGCTCCCTATGGGCGTTGCCGGTCCGTTGCACGTCCGTGGCGAGTTTGCGGACGGGCACTTCTTCATACCATTAGCGACGACCGAAGGCGCACTCGTAGCGTCTGTGAATAGGGGTTGCACTGCCGTGAACAAAAGCGGCGGCGCCCGCTCGTTCGTGTTAAGGGACGGCATGGCTCGTGGTCCGGTGGTGAAGGCAAGGAGTGCTGAGCATGCGGTGCATGCCGCTCGCTATGTTGAGGCGAACTTTGAGAGGTTGAAGGAAATCGCGGATGCTACCGACCCGCACATCACGCTGCTGCAAATCGAACCCTACGTTGTCGGCAGGAATTTGTTCCTGCGGTTCGTTTACAGCACAGGCGACGCTATGGGCATGAACATGGCGACATTTGCGACGGACGAAGTCCTGAAATTCCTAGAGCGTGAGCTGGATTTGGAGCACGTGGCGCTCTCCGGCAACCTTTGCATCGACAAAAAGCCCTCAGCCCTGAATTTCATCCGGGGGCGTGGCAAGACCGTTATCTCTGAGGTAGTCTTAAAGCGGGAGGTCGTCGAAGACGTGCTGAAGACGACGCCTGAGTCCATGGCGGAGGTTTGTTACAGAAAATGTTTCGTCGGCAGCGCTCAGGCAGCGGCTTACGGCTTTAACGCCCACTTCGCAAACATAATTGCGGCGATGTTCATCGCCACCGGTCAGGATGAGGCGCACACCGTCGAAGGCTCGCACGGCATCACCACGGCAGAGGTCACCGAGGACGGCGACCTCTATTTTGCGGTAACGCTCACGTCGCTACAAGTGGGAACCGTCGGCGGCGGCACGGCGCTCGGCACGCAAAGAGAAGCCCTTTCCATAATGGGCGTTTACGGTCCCGGCGACCCTCCTGGTAGCAACGCTAAGAAGTTTGCAGAAATCATTGCGGCGGCGGTGCTCGCTGGCGAAGTTTCATTAATCGGTGCCCTCGGTGCACGACACCTCGCAGAGGCGCACATGCGGCTGAACCGTTAGTATGATGCGGAAAGATATTGTCATCGTCGGCGCCGGACCTGCGGGCTCCTCCTGCGCATATTTTCTTGCAAGGCTCGGCCACAACGTCCTGTTAGTTGACAAGAGGAGATTTCCACGGGAGAAAGTTTGCGGAGATGCAATTTCACCACGCTCGCTGAAGACGCTGGAGGAGATGAAGCTCCTCAGCACCATCGAGCGGAGCGGTTTTAAAAAGTCCGATGGCATAACTATATTCTCGCCAAGCGGCTACTGCGTGAGCGCAAAAAGCCCTAAAACCGATTTTTTGCCCTATGGCTACGTGGCGCCTCGAGTAAAACTCGACGAGCTTCTGCGGAATCATGCCGTAGATGCGGGCGCCGAATTTCTTGAGGTTTCGGTTAAGGAGCCTTTGCTGAAAGATAAAAGCGTCGTGGGCGTCAAGGGCAAGCATGACGGCGACACCATCGAAATAAATTCTGAAACGGTGGTCGCTGCCAATGGCGCATTCTCAGCGCTGGCGAGACATCTGTTGGGAGAAAAGTGGAAACAGAGGGGCGGCGGCATCGGCGTCGCGCTCCGTGCTTACTTTTCTGGCGTCGAAAGCTTCGACTTCGTTGAGTTTCATTATGAGCGGGCGGTGCTGCCGGGCTACGGCTGGATTTTCCCGGTCGGCGATGCCATGGCAAACGTAGGCGTGGGCGTGATGTTTGAGCGCGGGAAAATGAGCCTGAACGCCTGTTTTAAAAGGTTTGTCTCCGATGCCGCAAAGCTGAAAGGCGCAAAGCAGGTGAGCAAGGCTAAGGGCTGGCTCGTCCCGACAGGCGGCGGCAGCCGCCACCGCAGAGCGATGGCCGGAATATTGTTCGTGGGCGACGCCGCATCCTTCGTGAACCCCCTCACTGGCGAGGGCATAAGCTATGCGCTCGAGAGCGGGAAACTCGCTGCAGACGTCATTGCGAAGGCGCTGAGGCTTGAGGACACGAGCATGCGGACGTTAGAAAAATACGACGATGCGTGGAAGGAGCGGTTCGCCGCCGACTTCAGATACTCGTTACTCCTTAGGAGATTAATAAAACGCCCGCTGCTGCTGGACAGAATAATAAAAAACGCCTCCGAGGACGAGAAGCTGGCAGAGCTTCTCTGTGGTGTCGTGACAAACGTCCTGCCTAAAAGAAAGGCGATGACGCCGATTGCGCTTTTGAAGTTCCTTCTTTAATTCGAGGAAGTAACCTCCCCTCCCACTTCGGTGAGGGGGGCATCCGCTGGATGCTTGGGTTAGGAAGTGTAACTCGTCCATGAAGACGAACCGCTCCCCGTCGGGCTGAGCACACAGCCCCTGTCCCCCAGAAATAGCCTTAGGCTCGTTTCAGGAATGTTCCCTTGCGCCGTTCACATCCGCATTTATCCAGCATCCATGGTGCTTATAGATGAAAGCGCCTTGATGCGGTCTCTTTGTGTTCAGTGAGCCGCAGCGAGAGCACCGCTTCGACGTGTTATACTCTGGAACATTCTATCACTGCAATCCCCGCCTCCCCTTCGGTATCCCTCCTTTTTAAAAGGGAAGGATTAAAAGCAACAGTATCTCAAAAAGAAAAAATGGAGGGTTATTTGTAGTCGTAGAAGCCCTTTCCGGTCTTCCTTCCGTAGTGTCCAGCACGGACGAGCTGTTTGAGGAGAGGGCAGGGTCGGTATTTTGGGTCGCCGAACTCCCGCTGGAAGACCTCGAAGACTGAGAGAATGGTGTCGAGCCCGACCATGTCTGCAAGCTCGAGCGGCCCCATCGGCCAATTGTAACCGAGTTTCATCGCGGTGTCGATGTCCTCCTCCGTCGCAGTTCCCTCCATAAGCACGAACATCGCCTCGTTAAGCGACGGGAGCGCAATCCGGTTTGCAATGAAGCCCGGCGAGTCCTTGCAGACGACCGGCGTTTTCCCCAGCTTCTCGGCAAACGCCCTCGCAACCTCGACGGTCTCGTCCGAAGTCGTGAGCCCGCGCACAATCTCAACGAGCCGCATCACGGGCACGGGGTTGAAGAAATGCATGCCGACGACCTTTTCGGGACGGTTCGTCGCTGCCGCCATTTCAGTAATACTCAACGATGACGTGTTCGACGCCAGAATCGTGTGCTCGGGGCAGATCTCGTCAAGCTCCTTGAAAACCTGCTTTTTCACGTCCATGTTCTCGATGACCGCCTCGATGACGAGGTCGGCGTCGCTCGCTGCCTCCTTCACGTCGGTCGTCCCCTTAATGCGGCTGAGGATGGCGTTTGCGGCGTCTTCGGGGAGCTTGCCCTTACTCACGAGTCTTTCGAGGGTCTTTTTTATTCCGCCAATGCCACGCTCCACGAATTTCATGTCGATGTCCCGCAGCCCGACCTCGATGCCAATCTGAGCTACGACCTGTGCTATGCCGGAACCCATTATCCCCGCTCCGATTACAGCCACCTTTTTTATATCCTCTACCTTCATGCAACCACCCTTTCCGTTTTAATTCAAAGCACGCCAATCCGCCAAGAGGCGGAGCCTTCTAGAGTCGGTAGGAGCTTCTTCACGCTGCCTACCTTGTCTATCGTCCCCATAGCTTTCTCTCATTCCTCGGAAAGATTTATCCGAGGCGTTATTTGGCAAATATTCCCCCTCTCACCCCAAAGGGGCGTTAGGAGCATCTCGTAATCAGTTCGAAGCCTTATTTAAAACTGCCGCAATCGTCTTGGATGGTGGGAAGTGTCCTTTATGACACCCGCCTACTTACGGGCACGAGTGGAATAGGCGACACTTTTATTAAACGAATCCCCCCTTATCATTTGGGCATGCTGCTGAGGCGCAGAATGCAAGGGTTAGGAAGCTTACCGAAGAAGATAAAGTTTGAGCCTGTTGATAACATTTACGTCCTTGTGGCTCAGAGCGGGGAGATATTAGGGGGTGTGAGCTTCGACGAGCGTCCTTGTGATGCGGAATACACGGCGACCTCCGGCGAATCCTATAAGCTTCGCTGGGAAGAGCGTTCTTCCATCATACATCTCGACGGTGAGAACATGAGCGCAACGCTCGAACTGCCGAAGGGCGTCGTCCGCATAAACCGTAAAAAATACAAGCTGAAGCGGCAAAACACGATTGACGTGAGCTTCTACTTTGCAAACAGGCATGGCGGCGCAATACGCTTTTACCGAAGCTCTTTTAGCCGGGGAGAATACCTTATGGAATACGACCCACGAGGGCTTCCTGAAGAGCATATTTTAATTATAGGAGCACTCAGCATATTTTGGGCGGTGTGCTCTGCGGAGAGCCGCTGAACTCCTTTACAAGATTTCGGCGAGAAAGCTTATGGTTTGAACCGAATCGCCGTTAGGTTTATATATTGTTTGCAATTTTGTTATTAGCGAGGCTGCGGGTATATCCTGCAGTCAGGGGCTGCGGTGAGCCAG
>NZ_JBMXYC010000069.1:0-15643 GCF_053996935.1 Candidatus Alkanophaga liquidiphilum | reverse complement strand
GCTCGGGAGGCACGCATGTCAAACTTTCTAAACCCTTCATCACCAAATCCGCAAGATAGGCGAGTTCTTCATCAGACAGCCTTCGTAGCCTATTTTCAAAGTCTTTGACATCTTCAGAGAAATGATTGGAGAGTGGCGGCAGCACGGACCTGAATGGTATTTGAGAAGACCCGTAGTTGAACTCCGGAGCGAGTTTCTTTAGCAGTGCTGCGTCCTTCCCGGTAAGCATTCTCGGCACGCCCACCACCTGCTAATGCTCACGGTGCGAATGCGTCGCACGTCCGCGGTAGGCGGCAGCGCAATGCTCGCAGCAGAATGTTAGCTCCTCCCCCTCCGCAACGATCTTGACAGGTCTCTCCACTATCACCCTTCCACACGTCGCGCACTTCTCCTTCTTCCTCTTCAGCAATTTCCTCACCTCCACATGCAGAATCAATCCCAACAGCACCAGTGCGCATATAGTCTTTATCATAGCCATCACAGGAAGCCCACCAGATGGAATCCGTAGGATATCAACACCGTCGTGAATACTATCGAAGCGACGTAGAGCACGGCGGTTTTCTTCCCCATGACCTTCCCGACGGCGAACATCGTGGAGAGGTTCGTTGCAGGTCCTGCGATCAGCACGACAAGCCCGGCACAGGGGAGCATGCCCTTCTCGATGAGCGAGGCGACGAAAGGAACGGAGGCGGTCGAACATATGTACATCGGCGTCGTCAGTAGCACCATGATTATTGGCGAGAGGGCGCCACCAAAGTATCTCTCGATAGCGCTGGAAGGCACGAGCGCCGCAATCATGCCGGCGCCGAACAAGCCCGCGAGGATGTACAAGCCGACATCGCCCACCATGTCCACGAAGCCGTAACGGAGGACGGTCTCAATCCTGCCAACGTGGGTTTCAACATTGATGTCACGAGCGGCGTCGCCTCCGTCTGCTTCAAGAACCCCCCTCTCTTTCGAGACGAACCCCGCAAGAGTGCCCGTGGCGATGGCGACGGCGAAGCTCGCAGTTATTTCGGCGATGGCAAACCGCCAGCCAAGCATTCCAAAGGTGAGGAACAGGGCTGTGACCGTCGTCGCAGGCGTCGCAATGAAAAATGCGAGCGTCGACGCTTTGGACGCTCCCCGCTCGTATAAGCTCAGACCGGTGGGGATCACGCCGCACGAGCACAGCGGCAATGGAATCCCGACGAACGTTGCGATGAAAATCGAGCGTAGCCTTCCGGTGCCGAGGTATTTAAGCAACAGCTCCGACGGGACGAACGCTTTTAGGATGCCGGCGAACAAGAAACCCAACAGTAGCCACGGCGCTGCTTCCTCCGTGAATTCCCACGTCCGTAAGAGCACGCTCACCAGCACGCTTGCAAACTCGTTCATCCTTCTCAAGTGTTCGCTCTACCTATTCTTTAATTTCGCCCTCCGCACTAAGAGCGACGTTCCGGAACAGCGGTTGACTCCAGTAGGAGGCGATGCGTGCCGAACGCCCCGTAGCGTTTAAAGCGCGAGTGCACTCTTCAAAACACCCGCGCTCCTGAAGGGCACTCCTCCACACACTTCCGGCAGCGTGCGCAAAACTCGCCTAACGACACGACAGCCTCACCCAGGGACACCTTCGTGTCCTCAGACCCTCTAACCTCGGCTTTCATCGAAAAGACGCCGCCGAGCACCTCCTCCCTGACGAGCTCGTTCAGCCCCTCTATCGGACAGACCTTGACGCACACGCCGCAGCCTATGCAAAGCTCGTCATTCACCCTTGGAATCTTCTTCGGCGCCTCAGGAGACTTCCGGACAACTATAACTTCGACCACTTTCGCTCCTCCTAAGACCACAACACCCTCTCCAAGCTCATCGCAATTACCCGGTTTATCTCCTCGCGGAGCAGCGGTGGGAAGCCCTCAGTTTCGACGTCCAAGAAGCCACGGGCTATCATCGAGGTCGCGGTGGACTCGTCGAGCCCCCTGCTCATCATATAATGCAGTTGCTCCTCAGCGATTCGCCCAATGGCGGCTTCGTGCGTCAGGTTTGCGTCAGGCGTCGCGCTCCTGAGCTGCGGGTACGCCCACGCTCTCGCGGTCTCTTCAAGGATCAAGCCCCTGCATTCCAGATGACCCTTGCATGGGTGGGCGTAACCTTTGAGCGTGCCTCGCATCGTTATTTTCGACTCGCCGGTGGCTACCGCCCTTGATACGAGCTCGCCTCTCGTCCCCTCCTCTGAGAATATCAAAGCGGAGCCCACATCTATGTTTGAGGACTCTACGCCGAGAACTATCGTCCTTATGACCGCCCTCGCATTCTTCCCTCTAAGGATTGCCGTCGGGTAAGCTTGGTCGCTCTTGCAGGGCCCGATGACGATAAAGTTCTCGATGTAGGTAGCACCTTCGTCAACGATGGCTCCGATTCTCGGTCTTACGTGGAAGCGTTCTCTGAAGTTGTGAATCATGCTGTAAGTTACCTCGGCGCCCCTCCCTACGTAGATCTCGGTGATGCACCCGTGCAAGCCGATGTCGCAGGCGGGTTGAGTCACGCACCCTGAGATCAAGTGTAACTTTGAGTAGGGCTCGGCGACGACGAGAATGCGTGGCAGCTGCGCATAATCCAGCGTTTCGACGAAGAAGCAGGCTTGGAGCGGCAGGTCGAGCCGTATGCCCCGCTTGACCCAGACGAACACGCCGCCAATGCTGTGCCCCGCATTGTAAGCTGTGTACTTGTCGAGGTTCATCGGGAGTATGCGTCCGAAAAGCTTTTCTATCCATGGGTATTTGTGGACGGCGTGCTCGATGTCCTCCACGACGACTCCGTTTGGGAACTTTTCGAGGAGTTTTTGTCCCTCTTCCGTGAATGCGAGATACGTGGTGTCGGCGTCCTCCTGAAGCTTCGTGCCGGCACGCCCCCTTTCATCTATCCTCTGACCGGCGCTTTCGGCAATTTTCTTCATCTCGTCGTCGAGCTCCACCAAGCTCTTCCGGGGCTTGTGCTTTCGCGCAATGTCGGGTCTATAAGCGAGCAAATCGAAGTCCATGCCATGTCTCCCGGCAGGAAACCCCCGCTCTTCGTATTCGAAGAAAATCCTTCGGGCTTGCGCCCTCTGTTCGCGAAGCCACTCCGGCAGTTCTCGATCGTACTCTTCAAAAAAATCTTTGAGTTCCTTTATTATTTTAAGTCTTTCGGCGTCGAGCGTCATGTGTATCGCCTCAGAGTCCGCACGAACGCCTCATAGCCTTCGCGCTCCACTCTCGGGACGAGTTCCTCGGGCGCGCCGCGAGCGACTATGCGACCCTCATACATCACGTGCGCTACGTCCACGTCCAGGTACTGCAGGATGTAGCCATGATGCGTTATTATGAGCGTGGAACACCTCAGCTCCTCGATGGCTCTGCGCAGCTCCTCGCCGATAAGTTTTAGCGAGTCTATGTCCACGCCGCTGTCCGGCTCGTCGAGCATCATGAGCTTTGGACGCATGGCGAACACTTGGGCGAGCTCCGAGCGCTTCCGCTCCCCGCCCGAAAACCCGACGTTTAGATCTCTCGACAGGAGTGAAGCGTCCAAGCCGACCCGCTCCACGTATTTTCTCGCCCGCTCTCCTCAACCTCCAAAAGAGGGTTCCAAGGAGCTTCCCCTACAATGACTCTTATTAAATCCCTGAGCTTGACGCCCCTGACCTCAGGAGGACTCTGGTGCGCAAGTGCGATCCCGAGCTTCGCACGCTCGTGTATGGGTTTTGAGGTGATCTCCTGTCCCTCAAAAGTTATGGAGCCCCTCACCACTTCATACGAGGGGTAGCCCATGATCGTCAACGCTAATGACGTCTTCCCGCACGCATTGGTCCCATGAGGAGGACGTGCATTTCCTCCTCTCCTATGCTCAAATTCACACCCCTTAGAACTTCTTTCCCGCGAACCCGCACCCAAAGCTCTCTCACCTCAAGCACTCCCTTCCCTCCTCAGCATTTCCAGCGCGACTTCCGCCGCCTTCTTCCCGGAGAGGAGCATGCCGCCGAAGACGGCGCCCATGCGGTGGGCGCCGGCGACGGCGTTCGCCGCCATGCCTGCAACGACCAAGCCGGGGTAGATCTCCTGCGTGTTCTTAACGATCTCTTTCTCGCCGAGCTCCGCCCACATTGGCTTCTCGCCTACGACATCGCCGCCCTCGGTCGCAAGCTTCTTACCGATTTTCTTCGTCACGATTTTACACACCTCGGCGTCGTGTCCCGTCGCATCTATGACGAGCGCCGCCCTCACGGTCAGAGGGTCGACGTGCAAGTTTGAGAGGTGAACGGCGCTCCAATTTATGACTAAGCCGCGGACACGCCCGTCGCGAACCATCACGTCCTCGACACTTATCAGGTTGAAGATCTTAGCGCCCGCCTTCACGGTGTTCAGACAGATCGCCGATACCGCTTCGACGGAGTCTGCGACGTAGAGGTCGCCGTGCCGACGCAGCGTGATGCCAAACTCCTCGAAAATCCCTCTCGCCTCCTCCTCGACGGCTATTCTCGAGAACATCATGCCGCCGCCGACGCTGAGCCCCCGCTCGAACACGACAGTCTTTGCTCCGCCTTTCGCAAAGAAGTAGGCGGCAGTCATTCCGGAAGGACCGGCGCCCACTATTGCGACATCTACGTCTAAGGAGCGCAGCAGGTCCTCGGTATAACGTTCCAAGATTGCCTTTGAGGTCGCAATTTCCAAGTTGGCGTCCTTCATCGGTAGCCCTCCTGTGTGAAGCCGGGGCCCGGATTCGAACCGGGGTAAAGGGACCTGCAGTTCCCCGCGTGCCACTCCGCCACCCCGGCTTGTATAACAATTGTTAAGTAAGAGTATATAAAGGTTGCGGTCGGCCCGCGGAGGCGCTCCGGCATAATGGAAGGGGGGGCCGCAGCCTCACGCGTCAGTTGCGAGCGCCGGGCGTAAGGCTCATCTGGCGTGCTGTAACAAATTGCACTTGGCGTCCAGCGTCCATGATGGTAAGAATAATCGACGAGCCAAGGCGAGGACGATGGGAGAAACCTTCCACTACGTACCTGGAGAGCGGAGTCCTGCTGCACATAAGCAAATACGCCTTGAGGGAGGCAAGAGTGGGAGATAGGAAGACGCTGAAGGTGATCTATGACGTTCCAACGGAAAGTGATCCGAGGGGAATGTATGAGTTCAGATTCACGAACAACGGGAGTCATGGTAAGCAAGTCCCCTCCCCTTTGAGCTCTTAAAGGGAAGGGATAGGAGTGGTAAGGAGCACGTCAGGGAAATTTTGGCATCTTACAGGCTGATGAGCGATGAGATTAACAGCTTCAGAGAGAAGATGAGGATTTATACGCACGTCTGAAAGGATTAGGGATTACCTCGAAGATCTGAAGTAGGGGCTCGCAATCAACCTTTGTAATTGGCCCAAGAGGGTGAGTAGCTTGAGCAGACCTCCAGATTGCTGCACCAATTATGGACATTAAGGGAGGTCCATGAGGCGCTGAGGATTGCCAGGGTGGGAGAGAGCCGGCTCATCGAGCAAGGGACCAAATGTCCGGCGAGCGTGTTCATTGAAGATCAAGGAGATTATTGGACCTGCTGGTTTGAGCTCCAAGGGATCAAGAAGGCTCCTCCAAGCTACAAAAGACCCCGTGTCCCACTTTTCGAAAGGAAGGTAGCGTGGAAGAGACCTAACATATTGATATCAAGGGGCAAGCATGACAGCTCAGTTGATGCTCAGAAGTTTGTATCCTGATTGGGGGGTGGCATGGCGGCGAGGTGATTAAAGAGCAGCTCTTACCTTGTAAGGCGTTGTTCGACCCGGAGATTTTCACAATAATATCGATGAAGCCCGTTCTCGAGTGGGAGAAAAGTGAAATAAGCGAAAAAGGACTTCTCGTAATAGATAATTTTACCCCGGTGGCAAAGGGGTTCCTCTCAGTTTAAGGAGCTCATTGAGCAATCAGGAGCCTGACGGCGCAGTTCATACTGGAATTCAAAAGCGGTGCTCTCAGAGCAGCCTTCCCTCATGCGAATACACTGTCATTCTCCCTCCTCGCGCGAACCCTACGATCGTGACCCCTGATTTCCGCGCAATTTCGATTGCCAAGCTCGTGGTGGCGCCTCTCGATGCTATTATCGGAACGCGCACAAACACGCACTTCAGAACCATTTCCGAGGATATCCTGCCGGTGCTTGCCACGAAGCACCTGCTTAAATCGTGCTTTTTCAAAAGTGCGTGCCCTACGACCTTATCAAGGGCGTTATGCCTCCCTATGTCCTGCGTTATGCATATTGCTGCTCCTTCTTCATCGAACAAGCCACACGAGTGTATGCCTCCAGTAACCCTGTGCAGTTCTGAGGAGGTCACTGAGGATACACCCTTGAATATGGCTCCCTTGCCGACTTTGAGCTCAGACTCGACCTTAGGGAGCTTTGCCTCGTCGAGGAAGGAGGACGCGCCGCCGCACCCGCTCACCACGAACCTCCGGACGAGCACCTTCGGCGTCTTCGTAACCACTCTCGCTACGTTTCCTTGAATTTCTAGCGACTCTATCTCATCAAGCGTCCTTATGATCCCTTCCGTGAGCAGATGCCCGACCACGAACTCCTCCTTCATCTGCGGGCTCAGCATCGTCGTCGTGAACAACCTCCCGTTCACGTAGAGCGAAAGAGGCTCCTCGATGACTACAGGCTCGTCTATAGCTTCAGCCGCCTCGGATATCCTTAGGCATTTGTATTCTCTGTACATTCAGAACGACCTCGCAATCCCTTCAACGACCTCTAAAAAACTCTCAACTTCTTCTTCAGTGTTGTAAAGATATAAGGAGGCTCTCACAGTTCCGTCTACGCCCAGCTCTTTCATCAGGGGCATGCAGCAGTGGTGCCCGGACCTGACCATGATGTTCGCCTCGCTCAGAATGAGCGCCACGTCGTGCGGATTTAGGTCCTTAACGTTAAACGAAACCACTCCTATCCTTTGCTCCTGAGGCGCACTTAAAGCATAGACTTCCACGCCCTCAATGCTCGATAAGCCGTCAAGTATCTTCTCCGTCAGCCTCGCTTCATGCCTCCTTATCTTTTCCATTCCCACTGCACGTAAATAACTCACGGCGCTCTCTAGGCCTATCACGCCGGCGACGTTCGGTGTGCCGGCTTCAAACTTCGCACAGCCCTTTACTAACCTGAAATCGTTTAGGGAAACCTCTTCAACTATCCCTCCGCCAACGAGCAGCGGCTCTACCTCATCCAAAAGTTGTTCCCTCATAAAAAGCACGCCAGTCCCTTTAGGACCGAGCATTTTGTGCCCTGAGAACGCAAGGAAGTCACAGCCGAGCTTCCTTACATCTATAGGCATGTGAGGAGCCGACTGCGAGCCGTCTATTAGCAGAAGCGCTCCCCTCTCCTCACAAATCCTTGCTATTTCCTCGACAGGCGAGAGTGTACCGAGAACGTTCGAGGCATGCGTCAAAGCTACGAGCTTTGTTCTCTTGTCCACAACGCTCTCAAAATCCTCCGCGTGGAGAACGCCGTTCCGCGGACGCACGACCTCCACTTTTACGCCTACACGCCTCAGCTGCATCCAAGGGAGAAAATTTGAATGGTGTTCGAGCGACGACGTCACTATCTTGTCCCCTCTCTTCCAGCGCAGCCCGGACGCTACTATGTTTATGGCTTCAGTGGCGTTCTTCGTGAATATTATCTCGGTCTCTTTTGCGCCTATGAAAGCAGCAACCTTCTTACGGACTTCCTCATACTTCTGTGAGGCGACCTGTGAGAGTCTGTGGACGCCCCTGCCGACGTTTGCATTAAACTCTCTGTAGTACGACAAAACCTCCTTTAGTACGGGCTCTGGCGTCAGGCTTGTAGATGCGCTGTCCATGTACGTCACTTCATTCAAAATCGGAAAGTCCGCTCGTATCCTCTTAACATCCATATTCCTCGCCAAGCTCAGCTTCCACTTCCAAGACCTTTTCGAGCTTTGCTTTGGTCGTCGGCTTTTTAGGCACCGCTTCGCAACTCTTCGCAGGAAGGATCGATCTCTCATAAGTTCCGATCTCTCTTGCGATCCTTTCGGTCTCGAGTTTGTCAAAGCCTATCAGAGGGCGGTAAACCGGAAGCGAGCAAGCTTCATCCAACACAAGCAAGTTTTCAAGCGTCTGTGACGCCACTTGCCCCAGCGATTCTCCTGTAACCACACCTTTTGCACCCTCTTCCCTCGCAACCGCCTCCGCCGTCCGATACATCTGACGCTTACACAAAATGCATGTGTAGTTCTCCATTTTCCTCCGACTTAAAACTTCCTTCGCTCTCAGCAGAAAATCACCATGCGGAATCACTCTCAGCTCAAAATCCGGCTGATACCCTCTTAACACCTCTGCAACACTCTCCACTCTTTTAAGGGTCGTGTGGTCGGTGAAGGGGGAGTTGTCAAGATACACCGGGATTATCTCACAGCCACGCTTCATCATCAGCCACGCCGCCACCGGCGAGTCTATGCCGCCGGAGAAAAGAGCAACAAGCCGCCCCTGGGCTCCTAACGGTATCCCGCCGACGCCTTGTATCACCTTATCGAAAATATAACAATCATCGTCCCTGATTTCAACAAATATCTCCTTCTCCGGCTTCTTTAAATCTACCTTCAGGCGCGGAAACTCTTTTAGAATCAGCGCACCAAGCTCCGCCGCCTTTTGCTGCGACGTGAAGTCATGAGTCCCCACCCTTTTGACACGAACCGCAAACGTCCTCGCATGCTCGATTTTAGCCTTTTTGCAGAACTCTATAACGAGCTTCTCAAGCTCATCGAGCTTGCAATGCTCGCATTCTGAAAACGAAACTACACCAAATACTTTTTTCAATTTTTCAGGATTTATAACGCCCTCCACCCATATTCTGCCCCTATCTGTTCGTATCTTGCAATCGCCCACCGCTCTTTTTATGTTTTTGACGAGAGCCGACTCCCAATGCCGCCGCACAGGCTCGGACTTCAGAAAGACCTCGGAATACCTCACGAGATACATCAGCACCCCAGCTTAACTATCGTTATATTAAAGTTTATGTCGTATAAAAACATAGGGGTGAAAAATGAAGTTGCCTTGCGAAACTGTGGTCTGGTATGTGCTTCCGAAAATACGGGCTGAGCTTGCGAAGAGCCTTCTTGAGCTTGGTATCTCACAAAAGGAAATCTCAAGAAAGCTCGGCGTGACACAAGCTGCAATTTCGCAATACGCAAGAGGCAAACGTGGAAGATATATGGAACTCGGTGAAGATATTAGCAACGACATAAAAGAGCTCGCTGAACACATTGTTGAAAAGTCACTGAGCGAACACGAAATCGTCTTAAAGATTTGTAGTATTTGTATGAAAGTAAAGGACAGGATGTCAAACTCTCTACTCCGGTCCGAAATAAACGAATGCGACTTGTGTAAAAATGGGTAAGCTACATCGCCCCTGCTTCATCGATTCTTGGTAATAAACTTATTACAAAAAGTATGTTAGACCACTATGACATTCAAACTTTTTAAAAGCATCTTGGGGTTTAATTGAGCATTCAATCGCTTTTGCTATGACTATCCTCTGCCTGACGTTTCAATGTTAAATTGTTTTAATAACTCTGCTTTGAATCGGGACGGGATTCTCGAACTCTATAACGTCTGGCTCTAAATTTATTTTGGAGTTTAAACCAGAAAGACCTTCACCAGCTCCTCTTTTTCGATGCCCTCTTTCTCCTCATGGACGAGCACGAAGCCATCAGCTCTCGTCATCGAAGAGAGCACACCCGCCCCGCTCGTGCGTATCGGAACCGCATACACCCCAGCTGCCTCGAACTCAAGCTTAACCCTCACGAAGTCGGTTCTCCCCA
Organism: Candidatus Alkanophaga liquidiphilum; assembly: GCF_053996935.1. Taxonomy (NCBI): domain Archaea; kingdom Methanobacteriati; phylum Methanobacteriota; class Methanomicrobia; order Candidatus Alkanophagales; genus Candidatus Alkanophaga; species Candidatus Alkanophaga liquidiphilum. The sequence continues at coordinate 5,824 of NZ_JBMXYC010000069.1, read as the reverse complement.
GCTCTGAAGGGATTTTCCTCTTCGCCCTTGCAAGCACACTCTTGCGCTCTACAGGCGGCATGCCTTGCATCTTCTGGAGCGCCGGTCGCACGAGCATCTCAAAGGCGGCAACCGTCGCCACAGGAAAGCCCGGGAGCATGAAAACTGGCTTCCTTATGACACCGACGAGAGCGAAGCCCGCAGGCTCGCCGGGTCGCAGAGCGACACCATGGAACAGCAATTCTCCGAGCCTCGTGAGAGCATCAGCAAGGAAATCTCGCTCGCCAACGGAGCTCCCGCCGCTCACTAACAGCACGTCGCTTTTGGCTAAGCCCTCCAAAATCGCATTTTTTAGCCCCTCGCTCCCAGCCTCGTCCCTCACGATGCCAAGCCCCAATGGTGTGCCTCCCGCCTCTTCGACGAGCGCAGCAAGCATATAGCTGTTCGAGTCAAAAATCCTCAGCGGCTGTGGCTCGTCGGTCAACGGGTCTAAAAGCTCGTCGCCCGTGGAGATTATCCCGACCTTTGGCTTCTTATAGACCTTAACGATTCGCTGGCGGATGGCTGCGAGCATGCCGACGTCGTGCGGGCGCAGCTTTCGCCCCGCTCGCAAGACGACGTCGCCCTGACGCACGTCCTCGCCTCGGAAAGAGACGTTTTTGCCGGGCGTCACTGGCTTCAGCACCTCCACCCCGTCGCCGAGTCGTCTCGTGAACTCGAGCATGAGCACGGCGTCACCGCCCTCGGGCAATGGCTCTCCAGTCTGCACGGGCACGCACTCCCCCTCACGGACGCTTTTGCTCAAGCGTAGCCGCACCGGGCTCTCAGGCGTGGCGCCAAAAGTGTCCTCAGCACGCACCGCATACCCATCCATTGCAGCCCGGTCGAACGGCGGCACGTCCCGGTTTGCACGCACGTCCGCCGCCAGCACCCTGCCGAGTGCCTCGTTGAACGACACTTCCTCAACGTCAACTGGCGAAACGCCCTCTAAAACCTTCGCAAGTGCTTCCTTCAGCGGAATTTTTTTACGGAAGATTTTCATGGCTTATTTCATGGTTGGCGATTAATTTTTCCGATATTAGACCATCAACGCCTTCTTCCGAGCACGTATTTATCGTAGTATTCAGCCCACGCCCGCCACTTCTTGTCTGCGTCCTTTCCAACACCATATTTCTTCTCAAGCTCCTTAACGTATTCCTTTTGCTTTTCGTAGATAAACCTCTTCACACGCTTAAGCTCTTCTTTGGTGCCTCTAAACGCCATGCCCCTGTAGTCCTCGTCGAGATAAACAAGTTGCACGTCAAACTTCTCTAAAACCTCGTTCACTACTTGTATACTTATTCCGGGAATCACAGGCAGTATATACTTTTGCTCCATCTTGCCTCGCTCACCACCTATCGTCAGCAAAAAGTAGGTTTTCCAAGAATAAAAGTTCATGGGCAAGCATCTAATATTCGGCGGCGTGGACGTCATCGGGCTTGCAGAGCGTTTCGGCACGCCTCTTTACGTCACGGACGAGCAGCGGCTGCGAGAGAACTTTAGGAGGTTCAGAGATGCGTTTTCGTCCGTCGCTTCCGAAATTTACTACGCGGTCAAAGCTAACTGGAACCTGGCAGTCCTCAGAATACTCGCCCAAGAAGGCGCTGGCGCTGACGTTTTTTCAGGCGGCGAGCTTTACCTCGCGAGACTTGCAGGCATCCCCGCATCCAAAATCTTGTTCAACGGGAACTCCAAGAGCGACGAGGAGCTAGAGCTTGCGGCGCTTTCAGGCGTTAAGGTCTCAGTTGACTCTTTCGACGAGCTTTATGCGCTTTCTGAAGTTGCGAGAAGTCTTGGCAAGACTGTGGAGATTGCAATGCGGGTGAACCCGGATATTTCGCCGGAGACGCACCCGAAAATCGCAACAGGGCTCAAAGAGTCGAAGTTCGGGATTCCCTACGAGGAGGTGCTTGACGCTTACAAAGAGGCAAAAAAATTGGAAGCGACGGGCAGCGTCCGAGTTAAGGGCATCCACTGTCACATAGGCTCGCAGATTCTCGACGTCAGCATTTTCAGAGAAACTACTGAGAAAATGATTGCGCTCGTGGAGGCTCTGAGCGAGCGTGGCATCGAGCTCGAGTTCGTGGACCTCGGCGGCGGGCTCGGCATCCCCTACAAAAAAGACGAGCCCGCACCGACGCCCGAAGACCTCGCAGCGCAGATATTACCGGCGTTCAAAAGTGCGAAGCTGCGGCGGCTGCCGAAACTCATCTTGGAGCCGGGACGCTACATCGTCGGAAACACCACGATCCTCGTCGCGAGGGTGAACGCCGTGAAAAAAGCAGCGAGACGCTTCGTCGCCATAGATGCGGGCTTTAATCTGCTGATCCGCCCAGTGCTCTACGACGCTTACCACGAGGTCGTCGTCGCGAACAAGATGGACGAGCCCCCTGCCGAAACGTACACGGTCGTCGGTCCGATATGCGAGAGTGGCGACATCATCGCAAAAGACCGCACCCTCCCCGAAGTCAAACGCGGCGATATCATTGCAATCTTCAACGCCGGCGCCTACGGCTTTGCGATGTCGTCACAATACAACGGTAGACCGAGATGCGCCGAAATTCTCGTGAATGCCGGGAAAGCCGAAGTCATAAGACGAAAAGAGTCTTTTGATGAGCTGCTGAGGAATCAAGTCTTGCCTGCGAGGCTTTTGTAGCTGTGGGTTGTCTGCCCACGGTTTTCCCTTTTTCATGAAGGAAGGGTGAACTACTCCTCGCTTACGCAAGGAGCTTCGTGGGGAGTTTGCTCTTTACGAGCCTTATCCCACTGGCTGGCTCACACAGCCCCTATGAGCTGTCCAGCCTTACAACTGTTACGGGGTCGTTATATTCTGTGTCCTCAGAATATTAATCTAACCGCCCGCCTCCCCTTGCCCCTCCCGTGCGGAAGGGTCTTGCAAGCAACGGAAAGATAAAACCCTGCTCGCTTGCCAATTATGTATAACGTTTTACGGACATACGAAGTTTCCCGAAGGGAAATTTGAGCGGAGCGTATCTGTATGTTTGCTGTTAGGCAAAGAGGCGATCATTTGATTCACCTTAACCTTTTTAAAACAGCTTTTTGAATAACTGAAAATCTATCTTTAACTCCAAAATCTTTATACAAACTTTCAGTTAGAGAGCCTTTTGGATAATTAGTCTTCTCCTGAATAGCCATTAACTCGGTTACCACAAGCATAAATTCCACACTAAACTCTCCAACTCTGTCCAAATCTTTGAACGGTTCCACATGCTCCAGCTTGAAAAATTGTAATTTAGGCGGAAAATAGTCTATTGGTTCTATGTGCTTAAACATTTCCAATATATGATCTCTCAATTTCAAAGTTAGAGTTGGATTATATGCGTACTTAACATACATCTCAACAATTAGATGAACATGAGCAGGTGTTCTTTCTCTCTTTCCAGGCTCTTGGAATTTTATCTTTCCCCTATCTCCCTGAATAATTCAGATTGCTCTTCTAATGACCATTTGCGACCGCATTTTTGACATTCACCTTGATAAAGATTTTGATACTGCCCTCCCACTAGCTCTAATGTAACCGTTTCTCCACACATACACTGTATTGTTATTGTGTTCGGTTTTTCTTTATTCATGTACTTTCCCTCCTTCGAAGTTTAACCTTAATTTATGAAGCAAATCTCCAAAGGAGTATTTTAGATTTTTATTCAACCCCTCAAATGAATAAGAAAAGCAGGAAATACCGTTGCCTTTTGCATACTCAAGTATTGATTTAGAAAACTGAGAGGCAATGATTACTCCTGCTATGCACTCATCACTCATTTCTTCCATATACTCTTTAAGCTGTTTAATGTCCTTCTTAGATGCCTTACCAGTTTTTACTTCTATAATTATCTTGCAACATTTACCTTCTGGTTCTCTTTCTTTCAGGAGAATATCTATATGTCCCTTAGGCAGTGCCTTTTCGCCAAGCGCTTCAAAATTTATTAAATCTCTTATACCAATTTCCTGAAGGAATTGATGTTGAAACACACTTTTAGATAAACAATGTCTTATTAATGATTGAAGGATAAGCTCCTGAAAATGGAATATTTCTGGAATATTTACCTTACTCCTATCCCATGTCAATAATGGAATAAAAGTTTTCGGATTATCCATATTTAGAGGTTCTACCTTTTCGCCATAGATTTCTCCCATCTGGGAGACATTATAAAAAGTAACTTGGTCAGCTTGAAAGTGAGTCTTTCTGTAACCACCCCTTAATAATAAATTCTCAGCCACATAGGCAAATTCGGGTCTAACCATCGGCTCACTCAATTTCCGAACAGGCTCTAAATACAGTCTAAATGGAAAATAATAAGTCTTTCCAGACATTTGGAAGGTCACAGGAGGCCACGGCCCCAAGGTTTCAGCATTCATGAAAGCTCTCTTCTTTACAACTCTATACAGGTTAAAAACCCTTGCTCCATAAAGAAAAGATACATAATCTCCTTCCTCTATCTCTACAAAAGTCCAAAATCCATTTATGCTATTTGTAAAACCTGCAAGTCCATATTTTATGCAAAGCTCCAAGTTAGTTTTGTTAGACACTGAAATAAGAAAATAAGTCATTTTAATTTACCTCCCAAAACCCAGTCGTCTTGCAGTTATGTTGTCTTTTAATAACTAACTCTCTGAGATTGAAACCTGCATTTAGAAATACTTTTATAGTTTTGAATCCAATAGGAATTACATGTTTTCTCTTTCTTGTGTCACCAATTAAAATTGCACACTTCCCACCAGGTTTTAGAACCCTATAACTTTCTTTGGCAACTTTTTCCATCTCTTTAAGGAAATCTTCTATACTTAACTTTGAAAGGTCCCCTTCAACTTTTGAACTATAATTTATTATGCCAGCATAAGGAGGATGCGCACAGATAAGGTCAATGCTTTCATCAGGTATGTTTGAAAGATCCCTTGCATCCCCAACTGATACTTTTGGTTCAAATATTTCATAATTGTCCAGAAGAGTTTTGGGTGAGATGAACTTCAAATTTTCTTTTGTTAAACCAATTGCTGCCGGGTTTATATCCCTGGCAATGCATCGTCTTCCCAATAGTTTCGCTTCTATCGCTGTAGTACCACCACCAACAAAATAGTCAAGAACAACATCCCCAGGCTTACTATACTTTAAAATTACATTTCTTGGTATGTAAGGAGACCAGTTTCCTCTGTATCTTCCATCATGCGTTGCCCAATCTCCTCTTTGTTTAAAACTCCATACTGTTGTGGTTTCTTCTTTGAATTTTCTGGGCGACCAATATTTTATTTTCTTTGGTTTTTTAAGTACCGATATATTTATCCCATATGCTTCCGTGATTATCTTCTCTAACTGTCTAAAAGTTATACCAAATACCTCGCCTATTTCTGGGTCAGGCATTCCATTTTCCTTGGCCTTTAAAATAGCCTTTTTGAATTCTTTCTCACCATGGACTTTCCTTATATGTTCTCCTATATTGCCACTTATTCTTACTTTACATATAGGACATTCTATACTTTCAAACGTTCGTATAAATGTGCTTATCTTAGACGTCATAATAATGCTCTCCTTTAAAAATATTTACTGCCCTTTCGCCTAACGTTTCGGGGATATGTGAAGTTTGCCGTAGGCAAATTTGGGCGTAGCCGAAGGCGAAGCCACATATCCGCCTGTTAGCAGACCCGAAAGGCGAGCAACGAAGTTGCGAAGAGTTCCGCACGCCGCTATTATTTGGTTTTCTCATCATTCCATCCTTCCTTTTGAATTATTTCTTTTATTTTCTCCTTTAAGCGAGGAATGTCAGCGTTTATTATATCCCACACAATATCA